>DATMYG010000025.1:0-4694 GCA_035561055.1 Clostridia bacterium
GCAATATATATAAGTATGAAAACGGCTCCGGAGATGATAAAATGAAAAATCAGAAGCTTTTCGCGCTGCAGGGCGAAGTGCGCGGCGCGGCGAAACTCGTATGCGAAGGGGCCGCAGGCACGCTCGCCGTAGAGCTGAGCCCGCGTCCCGGCGGGGAATATGAGGCGTGGCTCGTCCCCTCTTCCGGCGCTCTGCTGCGCGCGCCGCTCGGCCCCGCGATGAGCGCCGCTCTCCCCGCACAGGCAAAAAACGCTGCGGGCGTGTTCATTTCCCGCGCGGGGAAAATCGTCGCTTCCGGCGCGAGCGGCCTGACTCGTTTGCAGATGGAGGCCGCGGCGTTGCGCGTGCAACTCGCCCTGACCGAGGCGGCGAAGGCAAAGGCCGCGCCCGAGGCGAGGCTCCCCGAACCGACCGTTCCTGTCGGGCAGGAGTCGGCCGCGCCTGTCAGGCGGGAAGTACCTCCGCCGTCCCCCGAGAAACCGATTCAGGCGCAAAAAACGCAGGATTCGGCAAAATCGCACGAGCAAAGGAACACCGTGCCCGCGAGCAGGGCGGGCGACACGTCGTTCTCCTCCCCCGCAGCCGCCATGAGCGCAAAGATGCGTGAGGAACGCGCGGAACGCCTCATGCGCGAGGCGCTGCGCGTGCCGGAAGTAAAAAGCGAAGCCGCGCTCTCGATCGTGTCGATGGCAAACCGACTCTTCACGCCGACGGGCCGAGACGACGGTGAAACCGCCTACGTCGAGAAGGGCGCGAACACGCAGAAACCCGCTTCCTCCACGCCGGGGTACGGCGTGCGGCGCAGCGTGAAAAACATGCGCAGCTCTGTGCCGCCCTCTGGCAGACACGGGGCATATCCCCCCGCTAGCCGCGCACATCCGGGAAGGTCCCGCGGCCGCTCCGGAAGGCCGCGATAGGCCGCCACAAGATATGGCGGCGGCGTGTACATGCCGACACAAGTGCGCTGAAACTGCCTGAAAAATCCAGTAATTTCGCATTTCTTTCCGTTGACATCGATCCATGTGTGTGGTAGATTATTGAAGGCATCCCCCGCAAGGGGGGTTTATTTAGGTACGTAGTTTGCGATAGCGGCGGCGGCGTGCCGTGAAATACAGGAGGTTACCGGAATGCGCGTCAAGATCACGTTGGCCTGCACAGAGTGCAAGCAGAGGAACTACAATACTTTCAAGAACAAGAAGAACGACCCCGACCGTATCGAGTTCAGCAAGTATTGCCGCTTCTGCCGTAAGCACACCGTCCACAGGGAAGCCAAGTAAGGCGGAGAGGGAGCACGATGGCCAAGGAAAAAGAAAAGACCAATATTTTCGAGCGTTGGGGCAAATTCTTCCGCGAGGTGTACGGTGAGCTTAAAAAGGTCACCTGGCCCACGCCCAAGGAGCTGCTCTCCTACACGGCGACGGTGCTCGCGTTCATCCTGATCATCTCGCTGATGATCGGCATACTCGACTTCGGCTTCAGCAAGGGCTTCACGGAGTTGAGCAAGGTCAATTTCGGCGCGGCCGTCACCGCGACCGCCACGCCTGAAGCGACCGCGACCCCCGCTGCCACCGCCACCCCCGCCGCGACCGACGCGGCGGCGACTCCCGCGCCTACCGCGACCAACTAAGGAGCGCTATGTCCGAGGAAGCCAAGTGGTACGTAGTCCATACCTATTCGGGCTACGAAAACAAGGTTAAGGAAGACCTTGAGAAGACCGTGGAGAACCGGAGCCTGCAGGACCTGATCCTGGAGGTCAAGTATCCCACGGAAGAAGTCGTGGAGATAAAAGACTCCAAGCGCAAGGTCGTCCAGCGCAAGCTCTTCCCCGGCTATGTCATGGTCAAGATGATCATGAACGACAACACCTGGTATGTTGTGAGGAACACCCGCGGTGTCACGGGCTTCGTGGGTCCGGGAAGTAAGCCCATCCCCCTCACGGACGAGGAAGTCACGGCCATGGGCGTGGAGCACATCCCCATCGAGCTGGACATCACCGTGGGCGAGAGCGTGCGCGTGGTATCCGGGCCGCTGGAGAACTTCATCGGCATGGTCGAGGCGCTCGATCCCGAGCGGCAGAAGGTCAAATTGGTCGTGTCCATGTTCGGCAGGAATACTCCTGTTGAGTTGGATTACATCCAAGTGCAAAAGCTCTGATAGAGCTCTTGCGGCTAACAACGTACAGTGAATAAAAGGGAGCCGAAGGAGCCGCACCCGCGGCGACGCGCGGCGACCATTGTGAACTGCGAGGTAAGCAGTTCAGGTATGCATCCCTTTGGGGTTCGCATAGGTGGGAGGACGCGCGAACGTCCGCTCGCACCACATTATATTTAGGAGGAAATTTCAATGGCAAAGAAGATCACCGGCTTTGTGAAGCTGCAGATCCCTGCCGGCAAAGCAACGCCCGCGCCGCCGGTCGGCCCGGCGCTCGGTCAGCACCAGGTCAACATCATGGGCTTCTGCAAGGAGTTCAACGAGCGCACCGCCAAGGATATGGGCCTCATCATCCCGGTCGTGATCACCGTGTACCAGGACCGTACCTTCACTTTCGTGACCAAGACCCCGCCGGCGAGCGTGCTCATCAAAAAGTACTGCGCGATTCAGTCCGGCTCGGGCAAGCCCAACGTGGACAAGGTCGCCAAGATCACCCAGGCGCAGCTTCGCGAGATTGCAACCATGAAGATGCCCGACCTCAACGCCGCCAGCGTCGAGGCCGCCATGAGTATGGTCGCAGGCACCGCCCGCAGCATGGGCGTGACCGTAGTAGACTGACGGGCGTTGCCCTGATAGATGTGGGAGGCATGAGCCGCTAACACCACAGGAAGGAAAATAATATGAAGCATGGCAAAAAGTATCAGGAGAGCGTGAAGCTGGTCGATACCCAGAAGCTCTACGATCCCCGCGAGGGCATGGACGTGGTCGTTTCCACCTCCAAGGCCAAGTTCGACGAAACGGTTGAGGCGAGCATCCGCCTGGGCGTTGATCCCCGCCACGCGGACCAGCAGGTCCGCGGCACAGTGGTCCTGCCGCACGGCACTGGTAAGAAGGTCCGCGTGCTGGTCTTCGCCAAGGGCGACAAAGCCAAGGAGGCGCAGGACGCCGGTGCGGATTACGTGGGCGACGATGACCTCATCAAAAAGATTCAGACCGAGAACTGGTTCGACTTCGACGTGTGCGTGGCTACCCCGGACATGATGGGCACCATCGGCCGCATCGCCCGTGTGCTGGGCCCCAAGGGCCTCATGCCCAACCCCAAGAGCGGCACCGTCACCATGGACGTCGCCAAGGCCATCGCGGACATCAAGGCCGGTAAGGTCGAGTATCGCGTGGACAAGACCTCCATCATCCACGTGCCCGTGGGCAAGGTTTCCTTCGGCAGCGAGAAGCTCGTGGAGAACCTCGCCGCGCTCATGGATGCCGTCATCAAGGCGAAGCCCGCCTCCGCCAAGGGCACCTACATCAAGAGCCTCGTGCTCTCGGCCACCATGGGCCCGGGCGTGAAATTCAACGGCCTCAAGTTCTAAGCTTGTGTTGACAACTGCGGGGCGGTGTGATACACTGCCCCGTGGACAATCAAATACGTGCCAAGCCAAAGACAGCAGGTGCCGCGTTGCGGCTTAATATCCCGCCGAGGTGAAGCGTGATGCGTACAACCGCGTCCTTTCATCCTTTGTCTTGGACAAAGGATTTTATTTTGTAAGGAGGTGAAACAATGGCAAACAGCAAGAACATCGAGATGAAAGCCCAGCAGGTCGAGGAGATCCGCGAAAAGATCGAGAAGGCCCAATCCATGGTCGTGTTCGACTATCGCGGCCTCACGGTTGAGGAAGTCACGGCGCTTCGCAAGGACATGCGCGGCGCGGGCGTTGAATACGTGGTGCTCAAGAACGGCTTGGTCGAGCGCGCGGCGGCAGCCGCCGGCATCGACGCCGCCATCGGCACGCATCTCAAGGGCCCCTCCGCGTTCGCCTTCGGGTACGACGATCCCGCCGCCCCGGCGCGTATCCTCAGGGACGCCGTCAAGAAGTTCAAGAAGTGCGAGATCAAGGGCGGTCTCATCAGCGGCGCCGTCTCCGACGCGGCGATGATGGAAACCCTGGCCGACCTGCCCTCGCGCGAGCAGCTTATCGCAAGGCTGCTCGGTAGCATGATGAGCCCCATTTCCGGTCTTGCCATCGCGCTGGACCAGATCGCAAAGAAGCGGGGCGAGCCCGCAGCGGCCGCCGAGTAAACGGCAAAACGACAACCCAAATAATTACAGGAGGAGAAAACCATGAATAAAGAGCAGCTGATTGCCGACATCAAGGCGATGACCGTTCTGGAGCTCGCAGAGCTCGTGAAAGCCCTCGAGGAGGAGTTTGGCGTATCCGCCGCCGCGACCGCCGTCGCCGTCGCCGGCCCCGCCGCCGGTCCCGCCGTCGAGGTTGAGGAGAAGACCGAATTCGATGCGATCCTCAAGTCCTACGATGACAGCAGCAAGATCAAGGTCATCAAGGCCGTGCGCGAGCTGACCGGCCTGGGCCTCAAGGAAGCCAAGGACCTCGTCGAGGGCGTGCCCAAGCCCCTCAAGGAGTCCGCTCCCAAGGAAGAGTGCGAGAAGATCGCTGCCATGTTCAAGGAAGTCGGCGCGGTCGTCGAAATCAAGTAAGGTATTTTTGCAGGAAAAAGCAGCCCCTGCCGAATGGCGGGGGCTGCTT
>DATMYG010000026.1:0-2758 GCA_035561055.1 Clostridia bacterium
GGTTCGTGATTTTTGTCATTGCACCGATTACACAACAGAAGCGCCGGTAATCCCGGCGCTTCTGCTCTAACATTCAACGCGTTTGGAATTAACCGAACAGGTGGAACTGCAGGAACAGCGTCGCCATCAGCGAGGACACGAGGGAGACGACCGTGACCTGCGTGTTGATCGAGGGACCCGCGGTATCCTTGAACGGATCGCCCACCGTGTCGCCCACGACCGCCGCCTTGTGCGTATCGGAGCCCTTGCCGCCGCAGTGGCCGGATTCGACGTACTTCTTGGAGTTGTCCCACAGGCCCCCGGAATTTGACATGAACAGCGCCAGCAGCAGGCCGCTGACGATGTTACCCGTCAGGTATCCGCCGATCGCCTGCACGCCGCCCACGAAGCCCACGACCAGCGTCGCCAGGATCGCCAGGACGCCCGCGGGGATCAGTTCCTTGAGCGCGCCGACGGTCGCGATGTCGATGCACTTGTCGTACTCGGGATGCACGCCTTCTTTGCCCTCCTTAAGGCCTAAGATCTCCTTGAACTGCCTGTGGATTTCGGCCACCATGCGCTGCGCGTTGCGGTCGACGCCCAAAATCAGCATCGCAGAGAACACGGCGGGAATCGCCGCGCCGACGAGCAGGCCGAAGAACACGACGGGGTTCATGATATCGAAGCTGTTGATGACCGCGAGGCCGAGTTCTTCCGCAGCCTCGTTGACCTCGCTCATAAACGCGCCGAGCAGCGCGATGATCGTGAGGCCCGCGGCGCCGATGGCGAAGCCCTTCGTGACGGCCTTGACGGTGTTGCCCGCGCTGTCGAGGGAATCCGTCACCTCAAGCGCCTTGTCGCCGAGGTTGCCCATTTCCACGAGGCCGCGCGCGTTGTCCACGATGGGGCCGTACGCGTCGTTGGAGATGATCATGCCCACGATCGAGAGCATGCCCACGGCGGCCATCGAAATACCGTACATACCAAACAACACGCCGTTCTCCGTACCCCCCAGAGGCGCGCAGAGCTTATAGGCGACAAGAGCCGAGAGGCCGATGCCGATCAGGGCGGGCAGCACGCTCAAAAAGCCGTACGATACGCCAGAGAGGATCGTGAATGCCGGGCCGGATTTCGAGGCGTTCGCGGTGTTCTGGACGGGCCTTCTAGTATCATCGGTGAAATAGTCGCTCGCAAGGCCGATGATGACGCCCACGACGAGGCCGGCGGTGGTCGCGCCCCAGACCCTCCATTCGAGCTTGAAGAGCCAAGTCGCGAGCGCCGTGAGCACGAAGAAGATCGCGGTCGTCACATAGGTGCTGAAGTTGAGCGCTCGTGTCGGGCTTGCGGATTTACCCATGCGCGCGGCAAGCACGCCGATGGCGCTGGAAAGAAGGCCGATCGCCGCGTACATGAACACGAGTATAATGAAGGTGTTGCTGTCAGTTTTCTGCATGATGGAGAGCGCCATGACGAGTGCCGCCGCCATCGAGGCGACGTTGGAGTCAAACAGGTCCGCGCCCATGCCGGCGACGTCGCCTACGTTGTCGCCCACGTTGTCGGCGATGACGGCGGGGTTGCGCGGGTCGTCCTCGGGGATGCCCAACTCAACCTTGCCCACGAGGTCCGCGCTCACGTCGGCGGTCTTGGTGAAGATGCCGCCGCCCGCTTTGGCGAACAGCGCGAGGCTCGACGCGCCGAAGCTGAAGCCCAGCACAGCGCTCGAGTCCTTGGTGAGCATGTAGACGAGCGTCACGCCCAACAGACTCGCGCCCACGACCGCCATGCCCATGACCGCGCCGCCGCGGAAGCCCGAAAGGAAGCTATGCCGGATGTCCTTCACCGCGGCTTCGGCGGATTTCACGTTCGCCTTGGTGGCGGTCGCGATGCCGATCACGCCGGCGAGAGCGGAGATGACCGCGCCGCAGATGTAGGCGATGGCCATTTTGATGTTCTCGGCCGCGTTACCCAGCCAGATGGGGCGCGGGAGGAACACGACGATGAGCACCGCGGCGATGGCGACGAAGCGCGCCAGCACCGTGTACTCGCGGCGGAGGAAGGTTTTCGCGCCTTTCGCGATCAGCTTGCCGATGGCTTCAATTTTCTTGTTGGAGGAGGGGCACTTCTTGACCCAAACGTAGAAGTACGCCGCTACCAGGAAGGAAACCACCGCAACGGCGATCGAGAAGACGAAAGTCGTTGTCATCAATTCCATTCTTTCACTCCTGCTTTCAAAATATTGATGATTCCTTGGGACATTTTTCCCTGAAATTATAACACCAACCCGGGTGGCGTGCAACACAAAGCGCGCTTATGGTTACGCGGTGTGCCTTGTTTATTTGTTATATCTCGCGCACACCATTTTCATGCAGCGATCCGCCATCGCCCGAACAGCGTCAAGGCTTTCGCCGTTAAAACGAAAGCCTTGGCGCATTCGGCAAATTGTCGCTTATCGATTGCCTCTGGTCAAGTGTTCTTCTCCGGCTGCACGTACGTCATGACCCACAAATCCTCCGCGCGCACGTACGATGCCGGGCGCACGCTCATCGCCATGCCGGCGGCGGGGGAGAGGACGGGCGCGCCGTCCACGGTACCGATGGTTTGCCCCTCCGCGACGCAATCGCCTTTTTTGATATCCGGCATCCACAGGCCTGCCCTGCCGCACTCCGCATCGAGCAGCGTGCCGTAAAAGGCGGGGGAACGGCCCTCGACCGCGCCCGGGAGCATCCCGTAGGAGCGCAGCAGGTCAATGAGCGCCGCGAAGCACTGCTTTGCGATGGGC
>DATMYG010000027.1:0-3661 GCA_035561055.1 Clostridia bacterium
TTCCAGTCCGTTACGATGCTGTAATCGCCGGGCCTGGGCATTTTGCCCTCGATTTCCCAGAAGTACACGCTGCTGGCAGTCGCCCGTTTTTTGCCCGCGAGCACCAGATCGAGCAGCAGGTTCGCCCACTTTTCCGTCAAATCGAAATGGAACGCCTCCAGAAAGGGCGTATCACCAGGCAAGCTCTTTTTTATAAGAAAATCCCGCCAATACTCCTCGATGCGATCCATTCTTTATTTCCCCCTCTTGTCAGCCGTTACTCGCCCAGCGTCCCCGCGTATTCGCACGCGGCGTTGACGGCGTCGCACACGGCGCGGGAACTGATCGTGGCGGAGGTCACGGCGTCCACCTCGCCGCCGTCCTTGGTGACGCGAACGGGCGCGCTCATGCCCGCAAACTGGTGGGTAAAATCGCCCTCCTTGACCTTTGCGCCAAGGCCCGCGGTTTCCGCGAACGATGCGCCGCCGCAGTTGATGCCCGTGACGACGCCGTCGAGGCCGACGCCGAGCGTGACCTCGATGGGGCCGCCGTAGCCCTGCGCAGACGCCTTGACGACCCAGCCGCACGCCTCCCCCTTGGAGAAGGCGGCGTAGCAGGAAAGGATGGAAACGCCGTCGACGGCGGTGTTTTCGGGCACCGCAAGCTCCTCGAAGGCGTCCGCCTGCGGCATAACGGCCGCGCGCGCCTTATCCTCGTCCGCGGCGGACTGCCGCCGGATGGCGTCCTGCGTGAAGGCGTTCGTGAGTCCCAGGGCCAGCCCCGCGACCAAGCAGATGACGCCCAGTATCAGCCAAGCCGGTTTTTTCATGGTTCCTCCTCGGAATCGGTTTTAGTACGCATATCCGTGATACGACATTATTTAAAGACGTAGGCGCTGCGGCTGAAGAATTCCTCGCCGGGCAGCAGCGTCGCCTGCGGGAACTGCGCGTGGTGCACGGCGTCCGGGCAGGTCTGCGTCTCCAGGCAGAAGGCGGCGCGTTTGCCATACGGCCTGCCGCCGCGCCCGTGCGGCTCGCTCAGGAAATTGCCGGTGTAAAGCTGGATCGCAGGCCTGTCCGTCCAGACCTCGAGGGTCAGCCCGGAAAGCTCACTTCGCGCGCGCGCGGCAAGGCGCATCCCCCCGTCCCGCAGGAGCAGGCAGTGGTCATATCCCATGGGCGTTTGGCCAATGTCGCGTCCGATGGGCTTTTCCGCGGCGAAGTCGAGCGGCGTGCCCGCGGCGGGTATGATTGTGCCCGTGGGGATCAGCGCGGAGTCCGTTTCAAGGTACGCGCCCGCGTCGATCCACAGGCGGATATCATCGACCGTGGACGCGTCGTCGAGCGTGAAGTAGCAATGGTTGGTCGGGTTGTAGAGGGTGGGCCTGTCCGTCGAGGCGCGGTAGGTCATCCACAGCGCGCCGTCGTCCGCGTACTCGTACGTGAGCTCGGCCCGGAGCGTGCCGGGATAGCCGTACTCCCCGTCCGGCGACGTGCGCGCGAAGCGCAGCGCGTTGCCGTCGATCTCCGCGTCCCAAATGCCGAAGCTGAAGCCCGGGCCGCCGCCGTGCAGGCTGTTGCCGTTGTCATTGGCGACGAGGGCGTATTCCCCGCCCGCAAGCGCGAAGCGCGCCCCGCCGATGCGGTTGGCCACCCTGCCGCACATAGCGCCCATGTAGGCGGAGCTTCCCTCGTATCCCGCGACATCGTCGAATCCTGCCGTCGTCTCGCGAAGCGCGCCGTTCCCGTCGAAGGCGCACAGCGACTGCACCGTGCAGCCGAAATCCAGCACGTCAGCGTACGCGCCCTTCGCGTTTTCCAAGCGAAAGCGCGTCACGCGCCGCCCGTCCCTCGTTTTGCCAAAGTCGTAAGCCTTAATCATGGCAGCCTCCCGTCCTGTGGATGAGCGCGCGCGCCGCGCGCGAAAAGCCCGCGCCGCCCCTGTCTTGGGTCACATACGTCGGCAGAACGGCCATTTTTAATTGAAAATCCCGCACGTTCTCCACGCCGCAGGAATTGGGAAAATATGAAAACATCGGCTCGTCGTTGGGTGAGTCACCGAAGAAGAGCACGCGCTTTTTCGCGTCGTCCGCACGCGCGGCGCGCGCGAAGTACAGCTGCGCCATGGAGAGCTTGTCGTAATCCCCGTACCACGCGTTGACGTGGATGCTTGAGAGCTTATATTTTGCGCCATGCGCGGCGCACGCGTTCATAATGGCTTCGACCGCCGCCTCCGGCAGCCTGGGCTCATCCTCCGCGAAATCGAACGCGGCGTCGTAGACGCGGCAGAACTGATCCCTCGCGAGACGCGCGCCGGGTACGGCGGCGAGCACCGCGCGGCAAAGCCCCTCGATGGCGGGTCTGGGGTTCGCGGCGGCATTGGGATGGGTCAGGGTGCGTATGACGTCTTCCCCGTCCCGATAGAGCGCGAACGCGCCGTTTTCGCACACGACGGCCTCCACCGGCCATTGCCGAATGATCATATCGCACCAGCCCGCGGGCCGCCCCGTCACGGGCACGAGCGCGTACCCCGCGCGGAACAGATCCCACATCGCGCTGTACGCCTCATCCGTCAGCTTGCCGCCGGTGGTGACGGTGTCGTCTATATCAAAGAGGATGTAGCGGATGTCCCGCGCGGCGGCGAGGGGCATTTGCTCGAAGGGCGTCATGTCCATGTCTTTGATTATACCAGCTTCGCGCGGTGCGGGGAAGCGCGAAAGAGGATTTTTCATGCGTACAAACCGGAACGCGGCCGGGAACGGGCGCGGCGTGAAAAGCCGCCGTCCCGCCCACCGTATAGACGTAAGAAAAAGCACCTTAGTTATCTGGACAAACCGCTCCCGCCGTAATATATTCATAGCATAGCACATCGCATTTACCGATAGGAGGAAGATGATGTATTGCCCAAACTGCGGAAATGAAATCCGGCGCGGCGCATGGTTCTGCGCCGGATGCGGCCAGACTGCGCCGCCCTTCAGGGCGCGTACGTTCAGGTACGTGGCCCTCGGCCTTGCCATACTGGACATCGTGATCTTTTTTACCCGCTACCTGAACAACTTGGTGCAGGTGCTCAGGTACGCCGGCGGCTCAAGCTTAATGGATCTATACGGCAACCCCATATGGATCGTCGTAAGCTTGCTTCCCCTGATCGCAACGATCCTGCTGATCGTCGGCCTGTTCCAGAAAGGGAAAGGGGTGTTGGCGGCGTCTGTCATCGTCAACCTTCTCTCGGTAGCCATCGTTTCTTTCGGATACATCGCTCCTGCCAGCTTGATCTCGAAAGCATTGTGGATTATGGATCAGGCGGTAGTCGCGGCGGTATGGATACTCATCCTGACGTTTCTTTTCGTTCCAAAGAAGGGACTCCTGTTCGGCGCCTGCGCCGTTTCCATCCTCGCCCTCTTCATAAACTCAGCCCTGACCGCCAGCTATTATACGCTCATACTCAGGTCGCAGATGATCGTCATCTTTATCGGCTCCGCGACGGTCCTCCTCCCGTTTGCTGCGACGTTGCTGGGCCGCTTCGCTTTTCCGGGCAAGCAGCCGACAGCGCACTATCCCAACCGCATGTAGCGCCGGGTTTTTCCGGCGTTCAAAGAGGCTTCCGCGCGGAAGCCTCTTTTTGCTGTGCTTTGCGGGGCCGGTCCGCCTGTTATAAGAGGAACTCCATGACCCGCTTGCGG
>DATMYG010000028.1:0-11595 GCA_035561055.1 Clostridia bacterium
GACAAGCACAGTTCATTTCGGGATAAACAAAAAGCCGCGGGCGATTGCCCGCGGCGGCGCAAGGTTCAGTATTTTTATGCACTCTCTTCCGTTGCCGCGTCGCACCGGAGGCGGTGCGCCTCGAGCGGCTCGCCTTCGACGCGGGCGACGAAAGCGCTCATGTCGTCCGCGTAGCCGCGCTCGAGCGCCGCGGCGACGAGGGCGTCCGCCGCGTCCTGCACGGTGTTCGCGCCGCCCACGCGCTCGACGATGGCGGCGACGAGCTCCATACCCAGCGCCTCCATCAGGCCATCCGTCATCATAATAAAGGCGTCGTTTCGCTTGAGCTGCGCGCGGCAGGCGCCCGCGCGCGCCTCGGGGAGAATGCCCGCCGGAGGGGCGGGGCCCTCGATGAGGCGCACGCGGCCGTCGCGCAGGATGTATGAGGGGGGCGCGCCGAACTTGAGCATGCGAAGCTCGCCCGTCATCAAGTCGACGAGCGCCGCGTCGAGCGTGGCGTAGGTCTCCTCTCCGGAAAGGAGCATCAGGTCGTTCACGCCGCTTTGCGCGGCTTCCTCGCCGTAGCCCACGCACAGCATGTCCGCGAGCAGCGCCGCGGCCGTGGAGCTTTCGCGGTGCGCCGCTTCCCCCGTGCCCATGCCGTCGCTGAGGATGAATATCGCCGTATCCCCCGCGCGCCGTACGGCCAGCGCGTCTCCCGTGAGCGCGCTGCCCTTCATGGGCACGCCCGCCGTGCCCGTCACAAGCCGGATCCGGCACCGCATCAATGCTTCGGACCCGGCCGCGAGCTTTTCCATCACTCCCCCCATCCCCGCAAGCTGGCTGCGCGCGAGCGTATCCCCGCCGACGCTTCCCCCTATATACTGGGCAATGCCCTTGGCGACGCCGGCGGCGTCTATGAGGTCGCGGCGGGTTTTCCTGAGCGCGCCGGCCGCGCACGCCCGCTCCCTGCAAACGGCCACAGCCGAAAGGAGCATGGCGACGAGCCCGGCCGCCGTTGCGGCGGGCGGGGAGAGCATTAGCGCCCCCGCGAGGAGAGCGAGAAGTATGGCCAGGGTTGCGGCGTCCATGCGCGAGAGGCGCTTTGCGTTCAGGTAGCCCGCGAGCGCGCGCACGCCGCGCGCGATGAGCGCGGCGATTGCGGGCGATATGATTAGGCACCCCGCGCCCACGAAGAACTCGTTTCCCCAGGCCGGGTATATGAAGGGGAGCAGCGCCGCCTGCGCCAAAGCCATGATGAGTAACGCGCGCAGAAGCGCGGCGTTCCTTCCCTTTGGCGCGCGAAAGAGCGAGAGCAGCAGTTCGGCTCCGCCGAACAGCGCGCAGGCCGAAAAGGATGCGTAGCTTTTCGACACGAGCGTGCCCAGCAGCGCGCCGACGAGCACGAAGCAGGCGTCGTCCAGGCACAGCCACGCCGCGGCGACGGCAGGCAACGCCAGGGGCGAGAACCCGAACATGCCCGCCGCGCCGCAGATGAAGCCCGCCCCCACGCGCATGGCTTTCATGGGCGCCGCGCGCAACGCGGACGCGGAAAGAACCGGTTTTACGCTGATCGCTTCTGCTGTTTGCACGGCTGGCCGTCCCCTTTGAAAAGATGTGGCACCATTATAGCCTGTCCGGCCGCCGCAGGTTGTCGAAGCGCGAGGAAACCGCGTGTCGATTCCCTACGAATGTTAAAACATGGGAAACAGAATGCGACAATCTCAAAAAAAGCGTGGAAGCGGCGCTTGAAACGCGTTATAATTCTACCGTATTCATATACGGAGGTTTCGCAAAATGACCAACACAATGCTCGCTATGGGATACGCGAAGCCCATCCGGCTCGCTGCCGCTTCTCCCGCCATATCCCCCGGGGACCCCGCCGCGAACGCCGAGGCCGTGATCCGCGCCATCAAAAGGGCGGAGGAAATCGGCGCAGACTACCTCGCCCTGCCGGAACTCTGCCTCGCCGGCGCGACGCTGGGGTCGCTTCTTAAGAGCGACGTAATACTCGACGCGTCCAGGGCCGCGCTCACGCGCGTGTGCGAGGCGACGCGTTCCTGCGGCGTCACCTGCGCGGTGGGCCTGCCCTACGTCATCGGCGGCATGCCAAGAAGCTGCATCGCCCTCGTGCGCGGCGCGCGCGTCATTGCGATACTTCCCTCCTCGGGTGGGGAGAGCCCCTTCGGCTTCCTCCCGGCGATGGACCGCGCCGCCCCGGCGCGCCAGCCCCTCACGCCCGTGTCGAAGCTGGCCGCGGGCTTCGGGGACGAGCTCTTCCGCCCCGGCCACGAGCCGCGCGAAGGCTATGTGATGCTGCTCTCGAGCGCGCTCAATGCCACCGCCAGGAGCTACCATATGACGCGGGAGGCGCTGTGCGCCTTCACCGCCCGCACGGGCATGGCCGTCGCCTACGCCTCCCCCGGCACCGGGGAGAGCACGGCCTCTTTCGTGTTCGACGGGCTCTGCGCCGTCGCCTCGCAGGGTGAAATCCTCGCCGTTTCCGAGCCGCTCGCGAACGAGCCTTTCGTCTACGCGGACGTGCAGATCGATAGGCTTTCCTCCTTCGAGCCGTACACTGCCGCGCAGGACGAGGGGCTGTACGTTTCTGCAAACCCGCTCGCCGCGCGCGACGAGCTGCGGCGCATCCTCGATTTGCAGGGCGCGGCGCTCGTAAGGAGGATTTCCCATATCGGCGTGCGTGGATGCGTGGTGGGCGTGTCCGGCGGGCTTGACAGCGCGTTGACGCTCCTGGCCTGCTGCCGCGCGATGGACCAGCTCGGCCGAGCGCGCGCGGACATCCTGGGCGTGTCGATGCCGGGCTTCGGCACCTCCGCGCGCACGCGCGGCAATTCCGAACAACTCGTCAAATCCCTCGGCTGCACGTACCGGGAAATTTCCGTCGTGCCCGCGTGCCGGCAGCATTTTATTGACCTCGGACGGGACGAGGGCGTGCACGACAGCGTATTTGAAAACGCGCAGGCGCGCGAGCGCACGAAGATCTTACTGGACCTCGCGAACGCCGAGAACCTGCTGGATGTCGGCACGGGCGACCTCTCCGAGGCCGCGCTCGGCTGGACGACCTTCGGCGGCGACCACCTCGCGCAGTACGGCGTGAACGGCTCCATCCCCAAGTCCGTCATCCGCCGCGTCGTGAGGGAGGCGTGCTCCCGCTTCCCCGAGGCCGCCGGAACCCTCGAGGATATCCTCAGTACCCCCGTCAGCCCCGAGCTTCTGCCCCCCGTGGACGGCGCGATCTCGCAGAAAACCGAGGAGCTTGTGGGCGCGTACGAGCTGCACGACTTTTTCATCTACCACTTCATGAAGGGCGCGCGCCCCGGAAAAATCTTCGACGAAGCCTGCGCGCGGCTCGATTATCCCAAGGAGGAAATCTACCGCGTGCTGGGTATCTTCCTCAGGCGCTTCTTCGCCCAGCAGTTTAAGCGCAGCTGCGCGCCCGAGGCACCGCTGATTTGCCTTTCGATCGCCCCTGCCGTGTTCGACATGCCCTCGGACATCGACGGCGCGGCGTTTCTGCGCGAATACGAGGCCATCGCGCTCAAATGCTATTGAGCGCCCGACGGTCCGTTTCCATCAAAGGCCGGTTTCCCGCCGGCCGTTTTTTTGACAACCCTCCCCGCCTTGCTGTACAATCGAAGCGGGAAAGCGGGGCAGGATAAACGCATGAAAACGCTGATTGCACACGGAACCGTCGTCAACTTCGACGGGGAAAAACGGGCGGACGTG
The DNA here is from genome assembly GCA_035561055.1 of Clostridia bacterium. GTDB lineage: Bacteria > Bacillota > Clostridia > Christensenellales > CAG-138 > Phil1. The sequence goes on from DATMYG010000028.1 coordinate 3,727, forward strand.
CTCGTCGAGGACGGCCTCGTCGCGCGGGTCGGCCCGGACCTGCGCGCGGACGGCGCGCACGTCGTGGACGCGCGGGGCTGTTCTGTCCTGCCCGGCTTCATCGACACGCACACGCATTTCGACCTCGACCTCGGCTTCACGCGGACGGCGGACGACTTTACGACCGGCACGAAGGCCGCGGTTTTGGGCGGCACGACGACGGTCCTCGACTTCGCCACGCAGGAGCCCGAAGGCACGCTCGCCGCGGCGCTCGAAGCCTGGCACGAGAAGGCGAAAGGAAGCTCCTGCAACTACGGTTTCCACATGGCCATCGCCCGCTGGGATCAGGCGACCGAGGCTGAGCTGCCCGCCATGACCGACGCGGGCGTCACCTCCTACAAAATGTACATGGTTTACGACAAGCTGCGCGTGGACGACGGCAGCATCTACGCGGCGCTCAAGGCCATCTCCCGGGAGGGAGCGCTGTTGGGCGTCCACTGCGAGAACTGGGACGTTCTGCAAAGGATGATCCGCGAGGTTAAGACGCAGGAGATTACGGGGCCCGAGGGGCACCCGCTCTCCCGCCCCGCGCCGGTCGAGGCGGAAGCGGTCGCGCGGCTTATGCGCATCGCCGAGCTTGCGAAGGCCCCGGTCTACGTCGTGCACCTTTCGACGAAGGAGGGCCTTGCGGAGGCGCTCCGCGCCCGCGCGCGCGGGCAGGAGGTATACCTCGAAACGTGTCCGCAGTATCTGCTTTTGACGGACGAGCGCTACGCACAAAGCGACGGTGCGAAATTCGTGATGTCCCCGCCGCTTCGAAAAGCGGAGGACTGCGCGGCGCTCTGGCGCGGCCTTGCAGAGGGCGAAATCGACTTCGTCGGCACAGACCACTGCTCCTTTACGATGGCGCAGAAGGCGCGGGGAAGGGACGACTTCTCCCTTACCCCCAACGGGAGCGCGGGCGTGCAGCACCGGGGCGAGCTTTTGTATACTTACGGCGCGTGCGCGGGGAAGATCACGCTCCCGCGCATGGTCGAGCTTTTGAGTTACGCGCCCTCCCGTCTATTCGGCATGGAGGGGCGCGGCCTCGTCGCCGAAGGATATGCCGCCGACCTCGTCGTGTGGGACCCGGAGGCTTCCTATCGCATTGAAGACGCTAAAACCGCGCACAATTGTGATAACTCCCCTTACGCTGGCTTCGCAGTCGAAGGGCGCGCGCGCGACGTATTCGTGAACGGCATGCACGTCGTATCCAACTTCGCGCTCGTCCGGCCCGGCATGGGGAAATACATCAGCCGAAAGGGCTACATACACACAAGATGAAGCTCGTATGCATCTTAATGGCCGCGGGCGCGGGCAAGCGCTTCGGGTCGAACAAGCTCGTGGCGCTCTACGAGGGGAAACCCCTCTACCTTCGCGCGATGGAGGCGATCCCGGCCGAGCTGTTCGAGGCCGTCGTCGTCGTGACCGGCTGCGAGGACATCCTCGCCGAGGCCGAGGAGCGCGGCTTTGACACCGTCCTCAACGACAAGCCCGAGGAGGGCTCCTCCCGCACGATTCGCCTTGGGATCGACCGGGCGCGGGAATACGGCGCGGACGCCGCGATGTTCATGGTCTGCGACCAGCCGCGCTTGAAACGGGATAGCGTCGCGAAGCTCATCGACGATTTTCTCGCGCACCCCGAGCGCATCGCGCTCATGGCGGACGGGACCCGCCGCGGCAACCCGGCGATTTTCCCGGAGGAGTTCTTCGGCGAGCTGTACGCCCTGCCCGAGGATGCCGGCGGGAGCCTCGTCATCTGCCGCCACGAGGACCGCCTCACCCTCCACCAGATCGCCGACCCGCGCGAGCTTGTGGACGTGGACCGGCGGGAACAATTGATCATTGACAATTAACGATTGACACTCCGGGAACGCCGCCGCGGGCGGAATCCATGTAGAGACGGTCTGCGTAGCCGCCCGATTTCCACAGGCGCGGCGCTGCCGCCCCTGCTCCCGACATGTGGGAGCGGATAATATCCGCCCGCAAAAAACAAGGAGACCACCATGCTCGAAGCCCTCAAAGGCACCGTCATCCACGCCCCGAAGCTGGGCGAAATAGAAGTGTTTGAAGACGCGTACCTGCTTGCGCGCGACGGCGCCGTGGAAGGCGTCTTCCCCGTCCTGCCGGAGGGGTGCGTCCCGGAGCGCCTTAACGACTTCACGGGGAAGCTCATCATCCCCGCGTTCACGGACCTGCACCTGCACGCGCCGCAGTACGCGATGCTCGGCATGGGCATGGACCTGCCGCTCATTGAGTGGCTCAATACCTACACCTTCAAGACCGAGGCGCTGTTCGCCGACCCCGCCTTCGCGCGTAGCGTCTACGGCATCCTCGCCAACAACCTCATCCGCCTCGGCACGACGCGCGTGAGCATTTACGCGAGCATCCACAGGCAAAGCGCGCACATCCTCATGGAGGAGCTCGAGCGCGTGGGCGTGACCGGGCTCGTGGGCAAGGTCAACATGGACAGGAACACCGCGCCGGAACTGACGGAAACGGTGGAAGAATCCCTTTCGGAGACCCGCCGCTTCATCGAGGAGTGCCGGAAAAGGAAGTACAGGCATCTTTCCCCAATCCTGACGCCGCGCTTCACCCCCTCCTGCTCGGACGCGCTGCTCGAAGGGCTTGCAAAGATCGCGGACGAGTACGGCGTGCCCATACAGAGTCACCTTTCGGAGAACGACGTGGAGATCGAGCTTGTGAGAAAGCTTTGCCCGGACTGCCCGCAGTACTGGGAAAGCTACGCGAAGCGCGGCCTGTGGCGCGGGAACACGATTATGGCGCACTGCGTCCACAGCGACGAACGCGAGCGCGCGGCCATCAAACAGGCGGGCGTGTGGGTCGCCCACTGCCCGGACTCGAACACGAACATCTATTCCGGCGTCGCGCCCGTGCGGCGGATGCTCAACGAGGGAATCCGCGTCGCGCTCGGCTCCGACATCGCGGGGGGCGCCAAACTCTCGATGTTCCACGGCATGGGCGAGGCCATACGCGCCTCAAAGCTCAGGTACTTCTATTCCGGTAAAAACGAGGAGGACCGTTTCCTGACCGTGGCGGAGGCGTTCTACCTCGCGACGAGCGCGGGCGCTCAATACTTCGGCGCGGGGCCGGGCTTCCAAAAAGGGGATATGCTCCACGCGGTGGTCTTGTCGGACGAAATGCTGCCGCCCTCGCGCAAGCTCGTCACGCGCGAGCGGCTCGAGCGGCTCATCTACGCGGACGACCCGCGCTCTGTCAAGGCGGTCTGGAGCGAAGGAATACGACGGGTTTAGGCAATAAAAAAAGCGGCGGCGCCGCTTTTTTATTTGGGATTCTATGCGTCGTAAATCCCCAGTATTGCGATGCCCGCGATGATGCCCGCGATGCAGACGTAGTGCTTCCAGCCGAGCTTCTCCTTAAGGAAGACGCGGCTCCACACGACCGAAAGCGCGCAGTAGCACGAAATGACGGGGGCGGCGAGCATGGCGTTAGCGCCCAGGGCGAAGATATAGGCGAACTGACCGCCCGTCTCAAACAGCGCGCCGACGTACTTGGGCGCTTCCGCCTTGGGGAAAAACTTCTGCTTTTTGATGAGCTTAGCATAGATGAAGCTGACAACCGCGCAGAGCAGAAACGTCAGCTCGTAAGCCGTGTTGGCGGCGTTCTCGTCGAGGGTTTCGAGCACGAGGCCATCCGCAAAGGTGCCCGCCGCGTCCAACAGGCAGTAGGCCACGGGGATCAGCAGCGCGAGCAGGCTCTTTGAATATTTGTAGTTGCCCTTTTGCTGGCGAAGCTCGCGCAGCCCGTCGTCCTCGGTCATCTGCACGACGCCCAGCATCAGCACGCCCACGCCGATGAGCCCAACGGCGATGAGCTGTGGGGTTTCGATGGTTTCGCCCATGATGAGGTACATGGCCACGACCACCGCGCCCGAGGTGTTGCAAATGGGCGAGCTGATGGAAAGCTCGATGTAGCGAAGGCCGAGGTAGCCGAGCGTCATCGACAGGATGTAGAGCGCGGAAACGGGGAGGTAGCGCCAGAACACCTCCAGCGTCATGACCGTGCCGCCGAAGATCATCTCATACGCTGCGTGAAGGCCCATCACAACGCCTACGGCGATGACCATCTTGAGGTGGCTGTATGTATCCTTGGGGTCCGTGCAGCCTATCTTGGAAAAGAGATCCGAGCCGCTCCAGCACAGCAGGGCGGCGAGCGCCAAGGGAAACCACATGGTACTTCCCTGCCTCTCGTCATGATTGGAATGCGCGATTTACAGTCAATCATTATACAAAATATGGCTGTCCATGTAAAGGAACAATCCGGGCCTCCGGCGGCGGCCTCCTCTCCCAATGCGCAAATTCCGTCGCATTTGGGAAATATTCGACCTTTCGGGAAATATCCCCTTTCAAGATTCCTCCGCTTTTGGTATAATCGACCGTGCGTTAACGGAGGGGATTATGGCAGGAAGCGCTTACGACATCGTCATACTCGGCGCGGGGCACGCGGGTTGCGAAGCCGCGCTGGCCTCGGCGCGCATGGGCCTGCGGACGCTGTGCCTGACGCTCAACCTCGACGCTATCGCGCTCATGGCGTGCAATCCGTCCATCGGCGGCACGTCGAAGGGCCACCTCGTGCGCGAAATCGACGCGCTTGGCGGCGAAATGGGCCTCGCGACGGACGACGAATACATCCAGGTCAGGATGCTCAACACCGGCAAGGGCCCCGCCGTGCATTCGCTGCGCGCGCAGGTGGACAAGCGCCGCTACCACGAGCGCATGAAGCGCGCAATGGAAAACGAACCGAACCTCACGCTCATGCAGGGCGAGTGCGCGGGCATCGATACGGAAAACGGCCGCGTCGTCGGCGTGCGCCTCTCCGGCGGCATCCGCAGCGAAGGGGAAAGGATTGCCTGTCGCGCCGTGGTCGTCGCGGCGGGCGTGTATATGAAAAGCCGCATCCTCATCGGCGACCGCGTATGGGAGAGCGGGCCTTCCGGCCTGATGCGCGCGGAAGGGCTTTCCGGCGCGCTGGAGGGCCTGGGCTTCCAGCTCCGCCGCTTTAAGACGGGCACGCCCGCGCGCGTGCTCGGCCGCAGCCTCGATTACGCCAAAATGGAGCCGCAGGCTGGGGACGAGCCGCAGCCGCACTTCTCCTTCCTCACGGGAGAGCTCACAAAGGAGCAGACCCCGTGCTACCTCACCTACACCAATGAAAATACCCACGCCGTCATCCGCCAGAACATCCAAAAAAGCGCCATGTACTCCGGCCTTATCCACGCGACGGGCACGCGGTACTGCCCCAGCATTGAGGATAAGATCACGCGCTTTGCGGATAAGGAGCGCCACCAGCTCTTTATCGAGCCGGAAGGACTCTCCACCGACGAAAAGTACGTGCAGGGCATGAGCACCTCGCTCCCCGCGGATGTGCAGAGAGAGATGCTTCGCACGATCCCGGGGCTCGAGCGCTGCCATGTCACGCGCTGCGGCTACGCCATCGAGTACGACTGCATAGACCCCCTCTCGCTCAACGCGGCGCTGGGCAGCCGCGGCATAGAGGGCCTGTACTTCGCGGGGCAGATCAACGGCAGCTCCGGCTACGAGGAAGCCGCCGCGCAGGGGCTGTACGCGGGCGTCAACGCCGCGCTCGCGCTTCGGGGCGAACCGCCCCTCATCCTTTCGCGCGCGGACGCGTACATCGGCGTACTCTGCGACGACCTCACGGGCAAGGGCACCAACGAACCGTACCGCATGATGACCAGCCGCGCGGAATACCGGCTGCTGCTGCGCCAGGACAACGCGGACGAGAGGCTTACCGAGATTGGCCGCAGGACCGGCCTGGTTTCGGACGCGCGCTACGGCCGCCTCATGCGAAAACGCGAGGAAATCGCCCGCGCCAAGACCGCGCTCAGCGCTTTCGCCGCGCCGGGAGAGGCGCTCGCTCATCTGCTTGAAAGCCGGGGCGAGCCCATCCCGCACTCCGGCGCGCGGCTCTACGACCTAATTAGGCGGCGCGGCGTCGGCTACACCGACCTCGCGGCGCTGTATCCCGAGACCCTTCCCGTCCTCTCCCGCGAGGCGCGGGAGGCTGTCGAGCTCGACGCGCGCTACGAGGGTTACATCGAAAAGGAGAAGGCGCACCTTGCGCGCTTTCGAAAGCTCGAGGATACGCCCCTGCCCCCGGCGCTCGACTATACGAAGCTGGAGGGTCTTCGCATCGAAGCGCGCCAGAAGCTCGCCGCAAGACGGCCGGAAAGCCTCGGCCGCGCAAGCCGCATCTCCGGCGTGACGCCCGCGGATGTCGCCGTTTTAATGATCTACCTGAAGAAACGCGCAGACGAAACAATTGATAATTGACAATCGGGGAACGGGAGGGGGGGCGGCCCCGCCTGTTCGCGGAAAAGGCGGCGCTGTCACCCGGAATACAAGCGAGGAAACGATGGAAATTGACGAGCTGATCCAGAAATACATCCCCCGGGCAAACGCGGAGCAGGCCGCGCGCTTCACGCGTTACTGCGCCCTGCTCGTCGAATGGAATGAAAAGATGAACCTCACGGCCATCACCGAGCCCGAGGAGATCGTCGCCAAGCATTTCGCGGACAGCCTGCTGCCTATGGAGCTGATTCCTAAAAACGCGCGCTGCATCGACGTGGGCACGGGCGCGGGCTTCCCCGGCGTGCCGCTCATGATCATGCGGCCGGATCTTTCCATGACGCTGCTCGACTCGCTCAACAAGCGCCTTGTGTTTCTGGAAACGCTCCTAAAGGAGCTGAACCTGTCCGCGCGCCTTGTCCACGCGCGCGCGGAGGATGCGGGGCGGGACAGGGCGCACCGCGAAGCGTACGACGTCGCCCTCGCGCGGGCCGTAGCCAGCGCCTCCGCCCTCATGGAGTGGACGAGCCCTTTGGTGCACGTGGGCGGCGTTTCACTCTTCTACAAAGGGCCGAAGGCCGACGAGGAACTCGCCGCTGCGCGGCGCGCCGCGCAGCTTCTGCATCTCACGGCATCGCTTGTCGATTACGGGGCCCCCTGGGGGGAGCGGCGCGTGATGGTTGTAAAGAAGAACGCGCCCACGCCGAAAGAGTATCCGAGGAAGGCCGGAACCGCGGAGAAAAGCCCGCTTTAACCCGGCGTATCCGGCAAAAGAGCACTGCTTTTGCCGAAATCGCGCGAAGATCGCCGCGCGGCAGGATTTTTGCACATGGAAGAGAACGCATGAACAGGGAGGACGCTACTATGCCCGTATTCGACTTCTTAAAGGACAACGCCGCCGAGCGGAACCGACAGCTCGTGGAGCTGCCCGTCGCCAAAATCCGCCCGAACCCCTACCAGCCGCGCACGGCGTTCGACGAGGAAAGCATCGCCGAACTCGCGCAGTCCATTCGGCAGGTCGGGTTGTTGCAGCCGCTGCTCGTGCGGCGTGTGGGGGACGACTACGAGTTGGTCGCGGGTGAGCGCCGCCTCAGGGCGGTGACGAGCCTCGGTATGACGCACGTGAGCTGCATCGTGCAGCAGGAGGTCATGGACGAAACCAGCGCCGTCATGGCGCTTATCGAGAACCTGCAGCGCGAGGACCTGCATTTCCTCGAGGAGGCGCAGTGCTATTCCTCCCTGCTCGAAACCTACGGCCTCACGCAGGAGCAGCTCGCGGAGCGACTGGGCAAAAGCCAGTCCTCCATCGCCAACAAGCTGCGCCTCTTAAAGCTTTCCGACGAGGTGAAGACCGCCATGACCGACGCGCGCCTCTCCGAGAGGCACGCGCGCGCCCTCTTAAAGCTAGGCGACGACGAAAGCCGCCTCGACATGGTGCATAAGATCGCCGAGCGCGGCCTTTCCGTCAAGGAAACCGAGCAGCTCGTCGAAAAAACCCTTA
>DATMYG010000029.1:0-5000 GCA_035561055.1 Clostridia bacterium
TTCCCCTCCCTGATGTAGCGCTGGATCGTTTTAGGATGAATGCCGAGCAGCTTTGAAATCTGCTCGACCGTAAAGTATTTCTCCGTCATCTTTTTGCTCCTTATTATTACCTTGATTGCAATTATAGGGAGTAATAAGGACTTTGTCAAGAGGGATTTGCTTGCTGCGCGTACTGCGGCCGCTTTTCACGGCATACTAGAGCCGGGAGGGTGGACAGACATGGACCTTAGCTTCGACGCGGTGTATTACGAGCCCGCGTGCCTAAAATACGAGCTTGGGCAGCTCCTTCGCGACACATACGCGGCGCTTCCTTGGCATGAAATCGAAAGCCACAACCGCATAGCCGAGTTTTCCGGCGCGCAGAACCGCGATTTTCCGCTTCTGAAAAAGCACCTCGTCCTCGGCGTAAGAAAGACGCACAACTACGTACCCAACCATAAGGTATCCGACTGGCTCGTGCCCTACACCTCCTCCGGCTGCCGGGCGATGTGCCTGTATTGTTACCTCGTGTGCAACTACAACAAGTGCGCGTATCTTCGCCTGTTTGTCAACCGCGAGGAAATGATGGAGAAACTCCTCCGCCGCGACGCGTGCGCGGAACGGCCGGAAACGTACGAGATCGGCAGCAACAGCGACCTCGTACTGGAAAACGAGGTAACGGGCAATCTCCCGTGGACCATCGAATGCTTCGCGAAGGCGGGCAGAGGAAAACTGACCTTCCCGACGAAATTCGACATGGTGGAGCCTCTATTAAGCCTCGACCACCGCGGCAAAACGATCTTCCGCATGAGCGTGAACCCCGAGGAGACCATCCGCAAGGTCGAACTCGGCACATCCCCGCTCGGTGCGCGGATCAAGGCGCTCAACGAGATGCACGCGGTGGGGTACCCTATCGGCATTCTGATCGCGCCGGTGATCCTCACGCCGGACTGGAAGGCGCTCTACGGCGCGCTCGTCGAGCGCCTGGCCGACGAATTGGGCGAAGGGGTCAAACGCGGCGGCTTCATCGAAATCATCTTGATGACTTACAGCTACGTGCACAACGCCATCAACCGCGAGGCGTTCCCCAACGCGCCTTCCCCTTACGACCCCGCGCTCATGATCGGGCGCGGACGCGGTAAATACCGCTACCGCGACGAAGTCCGGCGCGAGGCCGAGGCGTACCTTCGCGATAAGCTTGCGCATTGCCTCGGCGGCATGCCCATCCTGTACGTTTCCTGAAACCCGGTTGACAGCAGCGCGGGAAATCACTACAATAAGCAGGAATCAAACGAAAGGAACCCTTACCTTTGCAGAGCTTCTGACCCAATTCCATCGCAATCCGAAGGAATCAAGCTGCCGGCAGACCGGCGGCTGTTTGCTGTTGGGTTCGATTCGGGAAGCAAAGGCGAGGTTTTTTATTTCGGGATAAACCGGGGGATTCTTCCCCGTTATCGCGATGTTTCAGCCGCGCCGGACGCTCCCGCCCGACGTGGTTTTTTTGACGAACAAAGAAAAAAGATGGGAGATTTTTTTATGAGAAAACGCATGGAACGATACACGCCGCCCTTCACGCTTTCCGCTATGGTACCTCAACATATCGGAAAGGATTTGACGTCTTATTATGAATACGATCACATGGGAGGTGAATTTTCTTTCACCCCCTAAGGTAACGCGCCACTGCGCCGGATGCGGCGCAAGAACGGAGCATATCCCCTCCGGCCTGTTCCGGGTAAACGCACAGCAGAAGCGCCTCGATATCTGGCTCGTGTACCGCTGCGCGCGCTGCAAGGGAACATGGAACCTCGCGATTCTCTCGCGCGTAAGCCCCGCGGGCGTGGGGCGAGAATTGCTTGAGAGATATACCGAAAACGACGCCTCGCTCGCGCTTGGCTGCGCCATGGACGAAAACCTTTTAGCCCGCGCGGGGGCCGACACGGAGCCGCCTGCGTACGAGATTAACGGGGAGCCGTTCGACCCGGCGCTGGAATCGCTTTTAACGATTACCAGCCCGTACCCCTCGCGCCTTCGGGTCGCGAAGCTCATCCGCGAGAAGCTCGGCCTTTCTAGGAAGGATTTCGAAGCGCTGTGCGCGGCCAGATACATAAAAATGGAAAACGGCACGGATCTCTCCCGCGCCAGGCTAAACAGGGAGGCGGTCGTGCGCTTCGGCGCACGCGCCGCGGACGAATAACAGAAGAACGCCGCCCGCCGGGAATCCGGCGGGCGGCGGCGTATCGCAAAGCGGCTACAGCGATAGGCTTAAAAAGCAGGTGCCCTGAACCGGGCTGTCGTAATACGGCGCGATCTCGCGAAAGCCGAGCTCCGCATAAAGCCGCTTCGCGCTATTCATAGAAGAAAGCGTGTCCAGCACCATCGACCGGTAACCGATGGCCTTCGCGTCGAGTATAATCCGTTCGGCCAGCATCCTGCCGATATGCAATCCTCGAAAGCGCTCCCGCACATACAGGCGCTTCATTTCGCACGTGGCTTCGTCGATGCTCCTCAGGGCGATGCACCCGGCCGCCATGCCGTCGCAATAGGCGACATACAGCCGCCCGGAGGGCGGCGCATACTTGCCCGGCAGCGCGGCGAATTCCCCGGCGTAGTTCTGATAGCTTAAGTCAACGCCAAGGGAGGACGTATACTCCGTAAAGAGGAGCTTGACCTCCTCGATGTGGCGATAAGCTTCCAATACCTCAATGTTCATGCTCTGCCTTCGCGCCTCAGGCGCATGTCGATTGGCTGTCATGACGGCCGTCAGCGTTCAACAGTGATCGTTACGGGGGTGCTCGTGAAGAAATCGATCTCTTGCTGATACAAGACTTCACCCTCACGCGCGACTTCCAGCCGCGTCGGCGCGTTGTAATTGCTCTCGTCGAACACAAGCCGGAAGACGACTTCGCCGTTCCGATCCGTCGTATAGCTTTGCCCGTCGGCCGACACCGTAAGGCCCGCGAGCGGCCTGCCTTCCCGGTCAGTCACGACTACGGCGTATTCCCGCGTGACCCGCGCGTTCTTCCACTGCAGATTGACCCGCAGTTCGGGGCCAATCGTCAGGCTGCCCGTTATCGTAAAATCGTTTCCGGCCGAATGATAATCCTCGCCGCCGATGATTTCGCCCGCGTTCGTCCATGTGCATTGGTCGAAAGAGATGGTCCCGTAGAACTCCCGCGGAATGAATTCGACCATGTGCGCGTTCACCAGCACGAGGTTCGACGTGCCGCTGGGCTGCAAAAACAGGTAGTCGGAATTCCGGATTGTAACGTTTGAATCGCGCACGACGAACGGCCACTGGCCGGTCATCGTGATGCCGTCGAGCACGATATCGCGATACCTCAGGCTGCTCGGCATGCCGATTTTCAGGTTGTCGAACGCCGCGCTTTCCCCGTTTAGCTCGATAAATACCTTGCGCAGCTCCGAATCGGATATGAGAACATGCGAATCGGCGGCGGGCATGAACAGCCAGCCCCGTTCGTAAGGCCCGGGTTCGAGGCGGTCCTCAAGTATCGTCACACGCTCGAACGCAAGCTGGTAGCCGGCATCCAGAATCCAGTCCCGCACGTCCCAGGATTCCAGATACGCGCCGGATTTCAGGCCGCTCAGCGCCAGACTCGCGCCGGAGGGTATCGTCAGGGCCAGCGCGCCGAGGGTGGAGTCGGCCACGCGCGTGCTCCCGCCGATAATTTGCAGCAGCCCGCCGATTTCGTTGATCATTTCCGAATTGCGGATTTCCACCGTGCCGCCGTACTGCTCCAGCAGATGGATTTCGGCGGGGGAATCGGTCAGCGTCATCGTCCCGTGGTTGCGGATGACGATGAGCATGCCCGCCCCCTCCTCGTTTTTCTCGATAACCATGGAATTCTCGATAATAAGCGACGCCTGCTCCGATACGTTGATATAAACGTGGACGGTCGGCACGCTACCGCGCCCCAGCATGAAGGTGGCGTTTCGGATGATCAGCCTGGCTTCGTCGTTGACATACACGTTGCCGAGCTGCAGGAATTGTTCGTTTTCAATGGTCAGCACCTCAGTGCCGTCCAGCACCAGATCGCCCTCGTGCGTTTCATCCGGCCGGAACGAAGCGCGCGCCTTCTGCTGTAAAGCGAGCGTCGTGTCTTCGACGGAAGGCGGGCTCAGTTCGCTTTTCTCGGCCGTACCGATCTCGATTCGCTTGAGCAGAACGTGCGAATCCTCCAGCGTCTCGAAAGCCACGCCTCCCGCGCCGAGAAACGCCTCGTCCTCGTAGACGATATAGAGCGTCCCATCCACGCTGACGTTGACGAGGCCTCCGGCCGCTTTGATCTCAAGCTCGTGCCAGCCGTCGTCAAGGTCGACCTGAGCCGACGCGAGGTCGGAAAACTCCTCGCCGATCTGCTTATCCAGATAGAGGGTGGTGCGGTTCACGCCGCGAAGTAGCGCTTTTGACCGCTTTCGTCCGCGCTCCTGAGAAAGTTCACGTGGACGGTTCCCTCAATGATTTGGAAGGACAGCCAAAGCGTGCAGCCGCTCCACTCCCCTTCGTCTAAATATGCCCACGTATGCCCTGTGCCTTCCAGGACGGTTTCGCCTTCAACGGTCTGCATCAGCCAGCCGCTCTCCAGTCTCCATTGCTCTTCGGCGCTTGGGCTTGGGCGAACGTCGGGAGTGGGAACCGGCGCTGTTTCACTCCGGCTCCCGCACCCGCTCACCAGGCACAGCAGCAGGGTAAACAGCAGTGCCGCCGCCCTTCGCGCCGCGCGCGCAGGCGGGCAGGTTGAACAAGAGCTATGGTGTTTCATATCGATCCCCTTCCGCCAAAACGGCACTCTTACTTTTCGCGGCGCACCGCGGCGACCGCCGCGCCTTCATTGTATGCCGGGCGGATGGCTCCGTCAATGCCGCATCTCCGCCGTGCCACAATCCGCGCCCGCAAATGCTTTTTGGCGGGCTATCGCTTTCATCATTTTTCGCGTAGTAAACTATTCTGATCTATATGTAAATTATACTTGACATATTATCGTCCATATAGTATTCTCTGT
>DATMYG010000030.1:0-3016 GCA_035561055.1 Clostridia bacterium
CTGTGGGGCGGTGAAAAACCGTGTGTCCCGCTCAAAGCTTTACTGAATAAACATTATATGATGCAAAAGGCAAAAATGTCAACCGAATTCAGGGTGACAGCACCGCCTGTTCAACGTCTGTTGTCTTGAACGTTGCATTTCTCTCAGAGCCGGTCGTTTTTCGCGAACGGGCGGGGCCGTCCCCGGCACTCTTCCTTACGCCCTCGCCGCCACGTTCAGCTGCACCGTTCTGAGCTTTTCTGCGAACCCCCGTATCTCCTCGGGCCGGTACGGCTCGAGATTTCCGAGAAAGGCGCGGTCGCCCGGCTGCTCGCGGTAGAGCTGCAGCGACCAGCGGGGCAGGGAAGGGACGGTCCTGGCCATCTCAAAGAGGTCGGCGAGGGCCAATTGGGGCACTACGGTCGTGCGCAGCTCGAATTCCACATTGGAGGAAAGCAGCAGCTCGAGACTCTCCTTGACGCCCTTCGGCGGCGCGAGGCAGAGCGAGGAATATTTCAAAAAAGGCGCCTTATAGTCCATCGCGACATAGTCCACGAGTCCCGCGGCGAGGAGGTTTGCCAGTACCTCCGGCCGCGAGCCGTTGGTGTCGAGCTTGACGGCGTAGCCGAGCTTTTTTGCGCGGTTGAGCCACCATGCGAGGTCTTTCTGAAGGGTCGGCTCCCCGCCGGAGAAGACGACGCCGTCGATGAGCCCCGCGCGCTTTTCGAGAAAGGCGGAAACCTCCGCTTCAAGAAGAAGCGGAGGACGATCGAGTATGGCTCGGTTGTGGCAGTAGAAGCAGCGGAAGTTGCAGCCCGCGGCGAAGATCACGGCAGAGTACCTTTTGGGGAAATCGACGGTGCTGCTCCTCTGCAAGCCTGCGATGTTCAAATTTCCGCTTCCTTTACGACGTACTTGATTCTGTCGGCATATTCCTGCTGCTTGCCGCGGTGGAAGTTCTGCACCGGGCGCAGGTACCCTACCACGCGGCTCCAGACCTCGGCCTCGGCGCCGCAGTCAGGGCAGGTGAAGTGCTCGCCCGCGACATAGCCGTGGTTGGGGCAGATGGAGAAGGTCGGCGTCAGCGAAACATAGGGCAGCTTATAATTTGTGAAGATCTTTTTAATGAGCGACTTGGCGATCTCCTTATCCGGGATGCGCTCGCCAAGATACAGGTGCAGCACGGTACCGCCGGTGTAGCGGCTTTGCAGCTCATCCTGCAAATCGAGCGTTTCGAAGATATCGTCCGTAAAGCCCACGGGCAGGTGGGTGGAGTTCGTGTAGTACGGCGTGTCCTGCGTGCCCGCGCAGACGATGTCCGGGTACTGCACTTTGTCGAGCTTCGCGAGGCGGTAGCTCGTGCCCTCGGCGGGCGTGGCCTCGAGGTTGTAGAAGTGACCCGTTTCCTCCTGGATGATCGCCATCTGGTTGCGCAGGTAATCCATCACCTCAACGGCGAATTTCTGCCCCCTCTCGCTCGTCAGGTCGGACCCATCACGGAACAGGTTCAGCACCGCTTCGTTCATGCCGATGATGCCGATGGTGTTGAAGTGATTGTACCAGTACTGGCCGGTGCGCTCCCGGATGTTTCTAAGGTAATGCGCCGCGTAAGGATAGAGGCCGCGCTCGGTCTGCGTCTCCACCACCTTGCGCTTGACCTCGAGGCTATTCTTGGCGATTTGCACCATGCGCCACAGGCGCGCAAAGAACTCCTCGCGGCTCTTTGATTTATAGGCGATGCGCGGCAGGTTGATCGTGACGACGCCGATGGAGCCCGTGAGCGGGTTGGAGCCGAACAGGCCGCCGCCGCGCTTTCTCAATTCCTTCGTATCGAGCCTGAGGCGGCAGCACATCGAAAGCGCGTCCTCGGGCGAAAGGTCGGAGTTTATGTAGTTCGAAAAGTACGGGATGCCGTACTTGCAGGTGATCTCCATGAAGCGGTCGACCACGGGGGAGTCCCAGTCGAAGTTGGCCGTCACGTTGATCGTGGGGATGGGGAAGGTGAACACGCGGCCCTTGGCATCCCCTTCGAGCATGACCTCGCAGAAGGCCGTGTTAAACATGTCCATTTCCTTCTGGAACTCGCCGTATTTCTCCTTCATCAGCTTGCCGCCGATGATCACGTTTTCGTCCTTCAATGTGCGCGGCGCCCGGATGTCGAAGGTCAGGTTCGAGAACGGGCACTGGAAACCCACGCGCGTGGGCACGTTGATGTTGAAGATGAACTCCTGCAGCGCCTGCTTGACCTGGTGGGGATTCAGCTCATCGTAGCGGATGAACGGGGCGCAGTAGGTGTCGATGGAGCTCCATGCCTGTGCGCCGGCGGTCTCGCCCTGCGTGGTGAAGGTGGAATTGACGATCTGCCCGAGGAAGCTCCTCAGATGCTTGGGAGGGGAGGATTCCACCTTGCCGCCCACGCCGCCGAAGCCGTCCATCAGAAGCTGCCTGAGATCCCACCCTGCGCAGTACGGCCCGAAGAAGCCGAGATCGTGCAGATGCATGTCCCCCTCGACGTGCGCCTGGCGCACTTCCTCGGGGTAAACCTCGTGCAGCCAGTACTGCTTGGTGAAGGTCTCGCGCACGTAATTGTTCATGCCGTTGATGGACTTCTGCGTGTTGGCGTTCTCCTGGATCTGCCAGTCCTTGTCGTCGAGGTAGTCGGAGAACATGCTGATCGTCGCCCCGATAAGGGCGTTGTTCTCGCGCGCGCTGCGGCGTTTCTCGCGGTACAGGATGAAGGCCTTGGCGGTTTTGGCGTGCCCGTTTTCGATGAGGATCTTCTCCGCCGCGTCCTGGATGCTCTCGACGTCCGCAATGTCGCTTTCGGCATGGCTGTTGATGTAGGCGACCACCTCGTCGGAAAGGCGCTGGGCGCGGGCGAAGTCGTCGCCCCCGACGGCGACCGCCGCCTTGTAGATGGCCCAGGTGATTTTCTCCTGACGAAAGGGAACAAGCTGCCCGTCACGCTTGCGGACTCGTTGAATCATAGCGTTACCTCGTAATTGTTATTTTTTGCAAATTCTACAATATTTTGTAT
>DATMYG010000031.1:0-5083 GCA_035561055.1 Clostridia bacterium
TTCCAGGACTCTATGATTTTACCATTCGGCGCGAACGAGTGCAAACGAACGATAGCTTGAAGGATTTCCTGCATTTTTGTTTACTTCCGCAGGAATGTATTCTATAATTGATAGAAAGATTTCATTTTGGAGGGTTAACATATGCACCTGGCCGATCTATCGCGCGACAAACTTGAGCTTTTTCGCGAGCAGACGCTGCGGAAATACCAGGAATGCAAGGCGAAGGGCCTCAAGCTCGACATGTCCCGCGGAAAGCCCGCGAAGGCGCAGCTTGAGCTTTCCGACGCGCTGTTGAACCTGCCCGCCTGCGGCGATTGTGTCGTCGACGGGATCGACGCGCGCAACTACGGCGCAATCGACGGGCTTCCCGCGTGCAAGGCGCTGTTTGCGGAGCTTCTCGATGTAAAGCCGACCGAGGTCTTCGCCGCGGGCAACGCGAGCCTGAACCTGATGTACGACCTCATCGCCAAAGCCCACACGCACGGACTTCTGCATTCGCCAAAGCCGTGGAGCAAACTCGACCAGGTCAAGTTCCTCTGCCCCGTGCCCGGATACGACCGTCATTTCACGATCTGCGAAACGTTCAATATGCAGATGATCAACGTTCCCATGACGGACGAGGGGCCGGATATGGACGTTGTCGAGGCGCTCGCCGCCGACCCCGCGGTCAAGGGCATCTGGTGCGTGCCGAAATACTCGAACCCCGCGGGCATCGTGTACTCGGACAGGGTAATCGACAGGCTCGCCGCGCTCAAACCCGCCGCGCCGGATTTCGTCATCATGTGGGACAACGCCTACTTCATGCACGAGTTCGAGGGGGAATGCGTCCCCTTCCGGGATATCCTCAAGGCGTGCGCGGACGCAGGCAACCCGGACATGGCGTTCGAGTTCGCCTCCACCTCAAAAATCACGTTCCCCGGCGCGGGCGTCTCGTGCTTCGCGTGCAGCGAGGCCAACATGGCTTATATGAAAAAGCTTATGAACGCACAGGTAATCAGCTTCGATAAGCTCAACCAGCTCAGGCACGTGCTGTTCCTTAAGGACAAGGCGACCACCCTTGCGCACATGCAAAAGCACGCGGCGCTGATGAAACCCAAGTTCGACATCGTCGTGGACGCGCTCGAGCGCGAACTCGCACCTCTGGGCATCGCGCGTTGGCACAAACCCAAGGGAGGCTATTTCGTAAGCCTCGACGTGATGGACGGCTGCGCGAAACGCGTGCATGCGCTGATGAAGGATGCGGGCGTCGTCATGACCGGCGCGGGAGCGACTTTCCCCTACGGCGTCGACCCGAACGACCGGAACCTTCGCATTGCGCCGAGCTTCCCGCCGGTGGCGGAGCTGCGCGAGGCGGCCGAGGCGCTGTGCATCTGCGTCAAACTGGCTGCGGCGGAAAAACTCTTAAATGATTGACAATTGAATCTTTCTAAAAGCCGAATAGCAGAGGGATCCTTGCTCTTCTTTGCAAGGATCCCTTATTTCGTCTGGGGTTTTAGTGGGGTATCAATTGTCCATTATCCCCTCGTAAATCAAATCCCGTATCGTCGGATGGATCTGTTCGAAGGCGGCCGCCTGGCTCAACACGTGCTGCATATATACGGCAGCGAGGTTATTCTCAGGATCAATCAAGTTGTATGCCCCCGCCGCGCCGTCCCAGCCGAACTCGCCGAGCGGGGATTTTGCGCTGCCGTCGCCGACGTGCGTGCGCACGCCCAGGCCGTAGCCATACACCCCCTCGGTCTTCATCTGGATGAAGTCCGCGCGCTGAGTGGGCGTGAGCCAGTCCTTTCGCATCAATTCGATCGTTTCGGGCCCGAGTATGCGCGTGCCGGTGGCCGCAACGCCGCCGTTGGCGAGCGCGATGGGCAGAAGCGCGTAGTCGTCGAGCGTGGCTGCGAGTCCGCCGCCGCCGGATTCAAACGCCCCGAGCGGGCTTAGGAGGTTCTTCTGGTCCGCGACGACGACCTTTCCCGATTCGGGATCGACCGCGTGCTGCACGCTCAGGCGCGCAAGCTGCGCCTCGTTTGGCCAGAACGTAATGCCCTCCGCGCCAAGGGGCTCAAACAGGTTCTTTTTAAAGTATTCGCCAAGCGTTAGGCCGGAAATCACCTCGACCACGCGGCCAAGAATATCGATGCAGACGCTGTATTTATAGTGTGAGCCGGGGTCGAAGTCGAGCGGCTCCCTGGCGAAGGCTTCCGCAAGTTCCTTCGAGGTGAGGTTTGCGCCCCAGGCGCGGATCGCCGCGACGATGGAGGGCGCCTCGAAGTTATAATTGAAGCCCGCCGTCATCGTGAACAGGTGCCTGATCCTGACAGGTTCCTTCGCGGGGCGGATGGAATCCCCGTCTCTCACGTTCATGCGCGAGTAAGCGGGCAGGTATTCGGCGAGCGGAGTTTCCAGCCCGAGCCTGCCCTGCTCGACGAGCTGCAGCGCGGCGACCGCCGTATAGACCTTGGTCATCGAATAGACCCAGTAGAGATCCCGCGGGGACACGGGTTTGGTCTTCTCCATATCCGAAAAGCCCGCGCTGTGGCGATACACGCCCTCGCGGCCGACGTATACCGCGAGGTCGCACGCGGGCACCCCGAAACGCTCCCCCAGGGAGTCGAGATATTCCGTCAGCTTCGTGAAACCCATAACTGCAAGCCTCCGATTGATGATGGCGCTATTATAGCACGGCCGCGCACCCCGCGCGAGGCTCATTTCCCAGATTTTTCCCGGTTGTTCGCAGCGTCGACAAGCCCGACGAACAGCGGGTGCGGCGCGTCCGGACGCGAGGTGAGCTCCGGATGGAACTGCGTGCCGATCATGAAGGGATGGTCCCTGATCTCCATGATCTCCGCGAGGTTCTTTGCCTCGTAGCGCCCGGTTACGAACATGCCAGCGTCGTTATAGCGCTCCTCGTAGGCGTTGTTAAACTCCCAGCGATGGCGATGCCGTTCCCGGATGACGTCCCTTTGATAGAGCCGCTTGGCGAGCGAGCCTTCCGCGAGGCGGCAGTCGTACCCGCCCAGGCGCTGCGTGCCGCCGATGTTGTCGAGGTTCTTCTCCTGCCCGGGCATCAGGTAGATGACGGGGTCGGGCGTGTGCGCGTTATCCTCGGTGGTG
Organism: Clostridia bacterium; assembly: GCA_035561055.1. GTDB lineage: Bacteria > Bacillota > Clostridia > Christensenellales > CAG-138 > Phil1. Next base: position 3,112 of record DATMYG010000031.1, read on the forward strand.
TCGGCCTGCGCGAGGCCGAGCACGTTCCTTGCAAACTCAATGGCCATCATCTGCATCCCGAGGCAAATGCCCAGGAGCGGCACCTTGTTTTCGCGCGCGTAGCGTATGGCAGCGCGCTTGCCGGAGAGACCGCGCGGGCCGAACCCACCCGGTATGATGACGCCGTCTACATCCTTTAAAAGAAACGCGGCGTTCTCCTCCGTCACCTTCTCCGCGCTGATGTAGTCGATACAGACCTCGGTACGAAGCTCCGCGCCCGCGTGGTGCAGCGACTCCGCGATGGAAAGGTAAGCGTCGTGCAGCTGCACATATTTACCCACGATGGCGATGCGGCATTTTCTTTCCGGATGCTCGCCCCGCTCGACCATCTCGCGCCAGGAGGCGAGGTCGGGTTCGCGGTTCTCAAGACCGAGCTTTTTGACGACCGCGTCGCACAGCCCGTTCCTTTCGAGCATGAGGGGCACGGCGTAGAGCGAGGAAGCGGAGAGGTTCTCTATAACGCTTTCCGGCGCAACGTTGCAGAACTGCGAGATTTTCCTGCGGATGCCCTCGCCGATGGATCTATCCGACCGGCAGACGATGATGTCCGGCTGCAATCCGAAGCCGAGCAGCTCCTTAACGCTGTGCTGCGTGGGCTTGGACTTCAATTCTCCCGCCGCGGAGATGTAGGGCACCAGCGTCACGTGGATGAAGGCGCAGTTCTCCGCGCCCGCCTTCCACTTGAACTGGCGGATGGCCTCGATGAAGGGCAAGCCCTCGATGTCGCCCACCGTGCCGCCGATTTCACAGATGAGCACGTCCGGCTGCGACGCCTCCGCCGCGAGCATGATGCGCCGCTGAATTTCATCCGTAATGTGCGGCACGAACTGCACGGTACCGCCGACGTAGCCGCCCCTCCTCTCCCGCTCGATGACGGTGAGGAAGATCTGCCCGGAGGTGACGGAGTTCGCACGCGAAAGCGTTTCGTTGATGAAGCGTTCGTAGTGGCCGACGTCCAGGTCGGTTTCCGCGCCGTCGTCCGTAACGTATACTTCGCCGTGCTGATAGGGGTTCATCGTGCCCGGATCCACGTTGAGGTACGGGTCGAGCTTGCAGATGCTGACCTTATAGCCGCGCGCCTTCAGAAGCCTGCCCAGCGCCGCCGCCGTGATGCCCTTGCCCAGGCTAGATACCACGCCGCCCGTGACGAAAACGTATTTTGCCATGCCATCCCTCCAAAAAACAAAAATATAAGCGTCTCCCTCGTGGGGGAGACGCGATGCAAAATATTCATTTTGCAATGGGGTGCCCTTATGATTATATGACTTCGGCGCGGGCGCGCGCAACGGTTTTTTCGGGAGAATGGCATAATGATTGCTTATAGAAACGGCGTTGTTCTTTCAAGCACGTTAAGGTTGAGGAAAATGATAATTTAGCGATGCCACTCGCCGATCTCTTCCCTGACAGCCTCGCTCAGTCTGCCAAACGATATTTCCTTATCCTCCCCCGCCTCCTGCAGGAAGCTTTTTGCAAGGTCGTTCACCGTGGATTCCAAAAGGGTCATAAACTGCGTGTACGCGAATTCCCTCTTCGCATCGCTTTCATCGTTCCCGTAGACGCAATCGATCAGGTTTTCTATCATCTGGTCCATGCCCCAAAGCTTCAGATGCAAAAGCTCGTGGATCACCAATTCCTCGAGGTTCGTCTGCCTTGGATTATGTACGTTGATCAACAGTACGGCGTTTCTGTCCTCCATATCGATTTTAATGTCGCCCGTTTTTCTCCATTCCTTTTCGACCGGCTGAAGCTTAATGTCCCAATCCCTCAACCGCAAGACTCTCTGCCATTTCTCAAGATATTTTTGCATATCCGCGACATTCGTGTTCATAGCGATCCTCCGCAGACGGTTTTTACGGTTTCATCATAGCAGCTTCACGCGGAAAAACCAATAGATGCCGAATAAACGCGCGCGGGACGGCCTATGGCCTGTCTC
>DATMYG010000032.1:0-4713 GCA_035561055.1 Clostridia bacterium
AGGCCAAGGGTATTGAGGAATACGTTCAACTCGTTGAGCCTGTCCTTATCCGGCGTCTCGTGCACGCGGTACATCATGGGGATATCCGAAGCCTGCGCATGTGCCGCCACAGTTTCGTTCGCCTCGAGCATGAACTCCTCGATCATGCGGTTGGAAACGCCGCGCACAGCGGCCTTGACGTCCACCGCGCGGCCATCCGCGTCGAGCGTGATGTCCGGCTCGTCCAGGTCAAAATCAAGGCAGCCGCGCTTTACGCGCTTCTCGTGCAGGATCGCCGCGAGCTCTTTCATATCGATCAACATGGGCAGCACGTCCGCATACTTTTCGCACAAATCCGCGTCCCCGTCGAGCATGGCGTTCACGTCGTCGTAGGTCATCCTGTGCGCGGTCCTGATGACGGTTTCCGTCATGCGGTGGGAAACGGGCTGCCCTTCGGCGTCCAACCGCATGATGCAGGAGAAGGTCAGCTTGTCCTCACCTTCGTTGAGCGAGCACGCGCCGTTTGAGAGTTCCTTGGGGAACATGGGCAGCACGCGGTCGGGGAAATACACGCTCGTGCCGCGGCGGTACGCCTCCTCGTCGAGCGCCGTACCCTCGGCCACGTACGCGCTTACGTCCGCGATGTGAACGCCCAGCAGCCAACCGTCCTGGAGCTTTGTGAGCGACACCGCATCGTCCAGGTCCTTCGCGTCCGCCCCGTCAATGGTGATGATGAGCTTATTGCGCAGATCCTCGCGAAGCGCCACGGCATCATCCGAAACCGGCCTATTGAGCGCCTTGGCCTGCTTCGTCGCGGCCTTGGGGAACACATCCGGCAGCTCCAGCCTGCGAATGATCGAGAGCATGTCGGCGCGCGCGTCGTCCTTTCCGCCGAGGATTTCCGTGATTTCGCCCTGCATGACTCGCCTGCCGTCCGGATAGTGCGTGATTTTTGCGACAACCTTATCCCCGTTCTTCGCGCCGAGGGTGTGCCCGCCGCCGATGAGCATGTCGAAGCACACGCGCGGCTCGTCCGGCACGACGTAGCCCCCATCCGACCCGTCCTGCTCGTAAGTGCCCACGATTATGGCGAGGGAGCGGATGGCGATGAGCGCGACCTCCGCCTCCTGCGTGCCGTTGTGGCTCGCGGTTTCCGCCGCCCTTGCCCAGACCATGTCGTTATGCATGGCGCCGTGCATCGCGTCCGCGGGGATGAACATATCTCCCCCGCCCGCCTCCGGGATAAAGAAGCCGTAGCCCCGCGCGCTGCCCTGCACGCGGCCGTAGATCAGCCCCGTCTGTTCCGGTAGCGCAAGTTTTTTCTTTCTCGTAAGGATCAGCCTACCTTCCATGATCAGTTTTTCGATCGCGGAGGCCGCCTCGTCCTTTTCTTCGAAGCATTCCATGAGCGCTTCGGGGGCCATGGGCCTTCCCTCGCGCATCAGCGCCTCGATAATCCTTGTTTCCATTTTTATCCTACCCAAAACCTTTCTAATCTCTTTTACAGTATTTTCGTTTTTTGCCCCGGGCAAACAAAAAGGGTGCGCAGCGCGCGCACCCCGTTGAAACCGCATGTTGATGTTGATCAATAAAGCATCATCATCGCAATGCCGAGTACGCCGATGGCGATTGCGAGAATCACGGTCAGTTTCTGAAGCTTGGCTTCCCTGCTGGCGGCCCTGCCGCGCATCGTGAAGGGGGTTGCATCCCCGCCGAACGCGCCGCCGAGGCCCGCGCTTTTGGTTTGCTGCATCAGCACAACGGTCACCAGTATCGCCGAAGCGATGATGAGGATTATATTAACGATGATCCCGACAGTTTCCATTAAATATACCTCCTAAACGACTGCAAGCGGTATTATACCATGCCGCTATCTATTAAGCAAGCACGAATATCGCCCGATTTCGCGGCATTTTTCGTGAATAATCCGCCCGCGGCCGCCATGGCGCGCCTTTATTGAAGCAGCGACTTCCCCGTCATTTCCGCGGGCTTCGGCAGGCCCATCAGTTCGAGCAACGTCGGCGCGACGTCCGAAAGCCTGCCGCCGGAACGGAGCTTCGCGCCCTTCCTCCCGGGATCCGCAAGCACGAGCGGCACAGGATTCGTCGTATGTTCGGTGAAGGGGCCCCCCTTGTCGTCGTACATGCGTTCGCAATTGCCGTGGTCCGCCGTGACGATCGCGCGGCCGCCCTGCGCGAAGATCGCGTCCATAACCCTGCCCAAACATTCGTCCACCGCATGCACGGCTGACGTTGCCGCCTCCATCACACCCGTGTGGCCGACCATATCGGAGTTGGCGAAGTTCAAGACCATAACGTCGTACTTTCCGCTTTCAATGCGCGCGACGGCCTCCGCCGCGACCTCGTAAGCGCTCATCTCGGGCTTGAGGTCGTAGGTCGCGACCTTGGGCGAGGGAATCAGCGCCCTGTCCTCTCCTGGGTTGGGCGCTTCCACGCCGCCGTTGAAGAAGAAGGTGACGTGCGCGTACTTCTCTGTTTCCGCGATGCGAAGCTGCGTTTTGCCATTACGCGCGAGGTACTCGCCCAGCGTATTTTCGAGCGGTTCCGGCTTGAAAGCGACTAGAAGCTTACCCTCGAAGTTGATGTCATATTGCGTCATGGACACATAGCAGAGCGGAAAGAAATCCTTCTTCCGTTCAAAGCCCGCGAAGTCCCCAAAGATGAACGCGCGCGTCAATTCCCGCGCCCGGTCTGAGCGGAAGTTGTAGAAAATTACGCTGTCGTTCGCACGGATCGTCGCGACGGGCTCTCCACCCTTCTCGACCACGACGGGCACGATGAACTCGTCCGTCACATCCTTGTCGTAGGAAGCCTGCATAGCGTCCTCGGGGTCGTCGGCCCTCACGCCCTCGCCGTAAGCGAGCGCCGCGTAGGCCTTCTCCACACGTTCGAAGCGGTTGTCCCTGTCCATGGCGTAATAACGCCCCATGACGGTCGCGATCTCGCCGCATCCAAGCTCCGTAAGCTTTGCCTTGACCTGACGGATGTAGCCCTTGCCACTTCTGGGGGGCACGTCGCGCCCGTCCATGAAGCAGTGGACAAAGACCTTCGTAAGGCCCGCGTCCCGCGCGAGGCGCACGAGCGCATAGAGGTGCTCGATGTGGCTGTGCACGCCGCCGTCGCTGCATAGCCCTATCAGGTGCAGCGCGGAATCGTGCTGTTTGCAGTTGTCTATGGCGGCGAGGAACTCCGGCGTTTTATAGAATTCCCCGTCCTCGATGGCCGTGGTGATGCGCGTCAAATCCTGATAGACCACGCGCCCCGCGCCGAGGTTGAGGTGCCCGACCTCAGAGTTGCCCATCTGTCCGTCCGGCAGGCCCACGGCCAGGCCGGAGGCGAGAATCTCTGTGTGCGGGTACTCGTTCCAAAGGCGGGTGAAGTTCTTCGCCCCGTCTGCCTTGATGGCGTTGCCCCAGGCTTCCTCCCGGCAGCCGAAGCCATCGAGTATGATCAATGCGGTGAGTTTTTTCATGTGCGCGCGCCTTCCGCGTCGTAGTTGACGACCCGCGAGAAATCAGCCGCTTTGAGGCTCGCACCGCCGATGAGCCCGCCGTCGATGTTGGGCATGGCCATAAGCTCGGCGGCGTTCTTGGGGTTCATGCTGCCGCCGTACTGGATGCGGATCGCCTGCGCGACGGCCTCGCCGTAGAGATGTTTCACAACGCCGCGGATGATGGCGACGGTTTCGTCCGCCTGCCCGCTCGTCGCGGTGCGGCCCGTGCCGATCGCCCAGATAGGCTCGTAGGCGATGACGACCTTTTCGACTTCCCCGGCGCTCATGTCCCGGAGCGCCGCAGCCGTCTGTGCGCCTACCCACGAAGCGGTTTCCCCTGCTTCGCGCTGTTCGAGGCTCTCCCCTACGCAGATGATCGGCGTAATACCGCCCGCAAGCGCCGCGCGCGCGCGTTGATTGACGCCCTCGTCCGTTTCACCGAAGTACTGCCGCCTCTCGCTGTGGCCGACGATGGCATACGCAACGCCGAGCTCCTTCAACATGCCGACGCTGACCTCGCCCGTGAACGCGCCCTTGTCCGCCCAGTGGACGTTCTGCGCGCCGAGGCGGATATTGCTTCCTGCGAGCGCTTCTTTCGCTGCCGCGAGGTCAATAAACGGCGGGCAGACGACCACGTCACATGTTGCGTTTTCAACCAATGGCCTCAGCTCGGCGATAAGCTTGGCGCACTCCGAGGGGGTCATGTTCATCTTCCAGTTGCCCGCGATGATGGGTTTACGCATATGTAGAACTCCTTGTTCTCTCTTTATTTGTCGTTGAGCGCCGCGACGCCCGGAAGCACCTTTCCCTCAAGGAACTCGAGACTCGCGCCGCCGCCCGTAGAGATGTGCGTGATGCTCTTGGCAAAACCCATCTTCTTGACGGCGGAAGCCGAGTCGCCGCCGCCCACGATGGTGGTGCCTTCGCACTCCGCGCATGCCTTCGCGACCGCGGCCGTGCCCTTGGCGAACGCAGGGAATTCGAACACGCCCATGGGTCCGTTCCAGATGACGGTCTTTGCCTTTTTGATTTCCCCGGCGTATTCGGCCTGCGCCTGTTCGCCGATATCAAGCCCCATCCAGCCCGCGGATATAGCGTCGGAGGGAACGGTCTTGTACGCCGCGTCCGCCGCATACTTGTCCGCAATGACGGAGTCGACGGGAAGCATGAGCTTGACGCCCTTTTCCTTCGCCTGCGCCATCAGCTCGCCCGCGAGGCCTA
>DATMYG010000033.1:0-4230 GCA_035561055.1 Clostridia bacterium
CTCTATAACATGTACGGCCCTACCGAGGCCGCGGTGTATGTGAGCGGAATCGAATCCTCGGGCGAGGAGGAGCGCATCACTATCGGCAGGCCGCTGCAAAACTGCCGCATCTATGTGCTGGATGAAAAGCTTCGCCGGGTCATGCCCACCGCGCGCGGGGAGCTGTACCTCGCAGGCGTGTGCCTCGCTTCGGGCTACGTGGGTCGGCCAGATCTCACCGCCGCCGCGTTCGTGGACGACCCCTTCTTCCCGGGCAAGCGCATGTACAAAAGCGGGGACGCTGGCCGCTTAATGTCCGACGGCGCCATCGAATTCCTCGGCCGCCGCGACGCACAGGTGAAAATCAACGGGCAGCGCGTCGAACCGGACGAGGTGACCGCGCGCATCGTCGCCCTGCCTGGCGTGGCGGAGGCCGCGACCGTTGTGGTCGAGGCCGAAAACGGCGAAAAGCGCCTTCGTGCCGCCGTCGTGCGCGCCAATGGAAGCGACTTGAGCGAGAATAGGCTTCGCGCCGCGCTTGGAGAGGTGCTGCCCCCGTTTATGGTGCCTGCTCAGATTGTTTTCCTCGAGGCAATGCCGCGCAATGCTTCCGGTAAAATCGACCTGAAGGCGCTCAAAACTGCGCAGCCGTCCGCTTCGGACGAGCCGCGCGCGGGGAACAAATCCGCGCCCGTCGCCGTGCCTGTGCCCGAAAGCAAGCCGGAGCCCATAGCCACGCCCGAGCCGGTACCCGCGCGCGAAAACGGGCAAAAGCCTCTCGAGGCTTCCACGCGGGAAACGCTCGTCGCCATCTGGAAGCAGGCGCTGGGCAAGAGCGAAATCGATCCTCACGAGACGTTCTTCGAGCAGGGGGGCAGTTCCCTTTCCGCGCTCGACGCGCTCTCGCGCTGTTATAACGAGGGCATTTCTCTTTCCCTCGAGCAGTTCTATGCCAACCCAACCCTCGAGGCGCAAACGGCCCTCCTGTGCGGCGCGAGCGCCGCGAGCGGCGTTTCGCCGCAGCGTGCTCCGTCCGACCCGGTGCATCCGCGGGAAGCGACCGCCTATGAACGGGCGCTTCCGGGACCCGTACCGGGCGAATCCGCGCCCGCGAGGGAACCCTCAACCCGGGGCGGCGCCGCGGCGCCGCAGCCCGCCGTACGCGAGAGTTCCAACCCCGTGTTCCTCACGGGCGCCACGGGCTTTTTGGGCGCGCATCTGCTCGACGAGCTCGCGCATGTGCAGGGCAGGGACGTCATATGCCTCGTGCGCGGCGGCGATCCCGCGCGGCTCGCGCAGGCGATGGACGGCTATTTCGGCAGCGGCTGGTACGATGGAAACCGCGCGCGCGTACGCGTGATCGCGGGCGACATCGGCGAGATCGACTTCGGCCTGACAGGTACGGAGCTGAACGCTCTCACGGGGCGCGTGGAGACCATCCTCCACTGCGCGGCGGATGTGCGCCATTATGCGGAGAATCCGGACGCGTCGCTTAAATCCAACGCGGGCGGCACCGCAAACGCCGTGCGCCTCGCCGCGCGGCTCGGTGCTGGCCTCGCGTATGTTTCGACCATGAGCGTCGCGGGCCATGGCCGCACACAACCTTTCACGGAGCTCGACCCGCCCGCGGATCCCGAGAACGTGGCGAACATCTACGTGCGCGGCAAGTGCGCGGCGGAGCTGCTCGTGCGCCGCTGCGTGAACCTGCTGCCCTCGGCGAGCATCCTGCGCGTAGGCAGGCTCGTGGGCAGGGAGAGCGACGGCGTCTTCCAGAGGAACAAGGAGACCAATGCGTTCTATCACTTCGTGCGCGGTGCGCTAGCGCTTGGGGTTTATCCCGACGGCATGGCGGAATTCCCCGTCGAGCTGACGCCCGTGGACGCCTGCGCGCGCGCTGTCGCGCTGCTGCTCGACGCGGGGGAGAGCGTGTATCATGTCTTCAACCCCGCCAAGCCCACGTACGGCGCGCTCATCGGCGCCCTCGCGGACGGCAAGGCCGAGCGCGTGCCGGACGACGAATTCGAGGCGCGCCTCTCGCGCGCGATGGCGCAAAAACCCTCCGCGGGACTTGTGATGCTCCGGGAGATGTGGGACGGACTCAGAAGCGGCGGCATGTCCGCCGAACCCGGCGCGGAGCGCACGCTCGCGCGGCTCGCCGAAAAGGGTTTTGTCTGGCGGGAGCCGGATATCCCCACGGTGCTCCGCGCGTTCACGCAGGACTGAGGAAGGAGGCGATTCCGGTGGTATCCGACGCAACCGTCGCCATCATGTTCATTGCCGTCCTGGCTATGGCTGTTTTCCTCGTGCGCGGGCTGAGCAAGGGCAACAACAAGCTGATCCATAAATTATACTTCCTCGTTACGGGCACGGTCATCATCTGGATGCTGGCCGTCATCGCGGCCAATTTTACGGACCCGTCGGACGAGCATACGCTCTGGGTGTTCGACTCGCTCACCTATGTGGGCGTCACATGCGCACCCGTGTTCTCGCTGCTCATCTCCCTCGCCTTCACTAAGGGGCTGGAGAAGCTGCCCGGCAAATACTACGTGCTGTTCATCATCCCCGTGCTCACCAACCTTGTCGCGTGGACCAACCCCTTTCACCACCTGCTCTACAAGCAATTCTCCGTTTATGGCAGCGAGGTCATCTTCGGGCCGTACATTTATGTTTCCGGCGTGTTCAGCTACGTGTGCATGGTCCTCTCGATCTACACGATGGCGCGCTATGCTTTTCTAATGAAGAAGCGGCTTGTCACGCAGCAGGCGCTTCTCTTCTGCGTCGGCAGCCTGATCCCCAGCGTGGTCAACCTGCTCGCGACCGTCAAGGTCGCGGATCTCTCCATCGCAGCGACGCCGCTGGGCTTTATCGCCACGGTTGCGCTGCACGGTTACGCGATCTTCTATTACCACATGCTCGACATCAAGCCCATCGCCATGCAGAAGGTGCTCGACTGGATCAGCGACTGCTACCTGGTGACGGACGCCCACGGCATGATCATCGACTGCAACAAGGCTTTCGAGATGATTTTTGCGCAGTACGGAATGACTCGGGGCAAAAGGCTTGAGGAATGCGTGAACGCCGAGGACATCGAGAACAAAACCGTTGTCTACAACCTTCTTTCCGCGACCGCAAGCTGCCGCGAGAGCCTCTCGACCATTTCCTTCGAGCAGAGCGCGTTCATGGGCAAACAGAAGCTGTATTTCATGGTCGATCTCACGCCGCTGATCGTGGACAACATGCTCGAGGGCTTCGTCGCCATCTTCAAGGACGTCACCAAGCTCCGGGACGGCATGCAGCGGCTGCACGACTCGCAGGCGCGCCTCATGGAGCAGGAACGCCTCGCCTCTCTCGGCCAGATGGTAGGCGGCCTCGCGCACAACCTCAAGACGCCCATCATGAGCATTTCGGGCAGCAGCGCCGCGATCGACAACCTCATCGACGAGTGCGTGGCGAGCATGGGCGACAGGGATGTCACCGAGGAAGATTACAGGGAGATTTACTTCGAGATGCGCGACTGGCTTTCCAAAATGCGGGATGCCTGCGCGTATATGAGCGATATTATTACGGCCGTCAAGGGGCAGGCCGCCAACATCACGGCGGACGCGCAGGGCGATTTCTCGACGGACGAATTGATGAAGCGCGTGTCGTTGCTGCTGCGCCACGAGCTTCAGCGCACGGGCTGCAAGCTCGAGGTCGTCAACGAGACGGGGGGTGAGATCCGCGTGCACGGGGATGTGAACAGCCTCGTGCAGGTGGTGAACAATCTCGTATCCAACGCGGCCTTCGCGATGCAGGGCAAGGGCGGAGGGATGATCACCGTCCGCTTCGCCGTCGCGGAGGCGGGACTGCGCATCACGGTGGAGGACCGCGGCATCGGCATCGCGCCCGATGTGAAGAACAGGCTGTTCCGCCAGATGATCACCAACAAGGGCACGCAGGGCACGGGGTTGGGCGTCTACATCTCGAACACCGTCATCAAGGCCAAGTTCGGCGGGCGGATGTGGGCGGAGGATAATCCCGGCGGCGGGGCGGTCTTCGGCCTCGAGATACCGCCCGAGTATTACGCGATAAACGATAAGCTTCGGCAGGAGGCGGCAACACAGTGAGGAAGAACAAGGCGGGGGCGCAACAACTGGACTTTTCGATCATGACTCTGGACGACGATCCGATCATGACCGCGACACTCCAGGCATATTTCACGACCTCCGGCTACACGGTGGATGTGGAGACGGACCCCTATAAGGGGATTGA
>DATMYG010000034.1:0-2214 GCA_035561055.1 Clostridia bacterium
ACCTCGCGCTCCTCCCCATTGACGCTCAGGCGCAGGACGTATCTGCCCTCATAACGAACCATGTTCCCAACCCTCCAGCAAATCGCACAGCATGTGTTCCATTACGAACGCCCGGTATTCCCCCGAGCCCTCCGCATCCCCGTGCGGATGTTCCGGCAGCGCCACGACCGCCCTTCGCGCGCGCTCGGGCGCGGGAACACCGCGCTCGTTGAGGATCGCCTCAATTCTTGCGCTCCGGAAGGGATACGCGCATACGCCGGAGAATGCCGCGCGAAGGATATCCCCCTTCCACAGCACAGTCGCATTGACGAGCGGGTAGTCTATTTTCTCGTGCGCCGTCTTCTTGACGTGCACATGGCGCGCCGTCAGCGCCCACGCTGGCACGGACACGCGCGCGACCAACTCCCCGGGAAGAAGTCGCATCCTCCGGCAAAACACGTCGTTGATGTTCGCCGTCCTCTCCCCCTCCGGCCCGCGAAGGGTAACCCTTGCGTCGCACAGCAGGAGGGGCAGCGCCGTTTCCCTGTAAATAATCGTGCCGCACAGGTTTCCGCCCAGCGTAATGCGGCACTGGTTCGTGTGATCCGCGACGCGGCCGCAGGCGAGGTCAAGCAGGGGAAAAAGCTTCGTTTCCTTAATTTCGGTGAGCGTGCACGCCGCGCCGATGGAAAGGCCGTCTTCATCTTGGACGATTCCCCTGCATTCGGGGATATCCTTGACGTCGATCACCGCGTGCGGGCGGATAGCGCCCGCGCGCACCATGGTGATGATTTCGCTGCCCCCAGCGTAATAGAGCGCGCTCAGCCCCATCGCGGCATAGCGCGCGTATTCCCGCACGGCCTCCTCGATCGTTTGCGCGCGGCAGTAGACGAAATCAAACGGGATCACGGATCGCCTCCGCCCGAGGTGCGCCAGAGCGTTTCCGGCTTGAGCGGCAGCGTGTCGAACGCGCAGCCGAACGCCGCGCCGAGGGCGTTGGCGAGCGCGGCCGGGATGCCGATGACGCCGTGCTCGGTATACGGCCGCGTGCCGTACGGCGCGTCCGGCTCCGGCGTTTCCACGAAATCCACGCGGTAATCCGGCTCCTGGCCGATGTGCAAAAGCTTGTAGGTGCGAAGGTTCGGCGCGCGCGGCACGCCGTTTTCATCGTACGCGAACGCCTCGCGGGTGGCGAGACTCACGCCCATCGCCATGCCGCCCGCGACCATCGCGCGCGTGGCGGCGGGATTCACGACCTTGCCTACATCTATCACGGTGCAGGCCGTAAGCACGCGGTACGTATACGTTTTTAGGTTCGCCTCGACCTCCACGACCTGCGCGCCGAGCGTCCACTGCGGACCCGTTTTCCCTTTTCCCGTCGCCGGGTTGAGAAAGCTTAGGCCCTTGAGCATGAAGCCGCCGCGCCCGAGCGCGGGCTCGCCTACGCTGGCGCCATCCGGCGCCTGATACCCTTGGACGAGCGCGCCGAGGGCGATGAAGCGTTCCGGGTTCTTGATGGAATATACGCGGCCGTTCGCCACCTCGACCTCGGCCTCGTCGCGGCCGAGCGCCAGCGCGCCGTTTCGCCTGAGCTGGGCGATGAGATCATCCGCCGCGCGCAGAACCGCGTTTCCCGCCATATAGCCCGTGAGGCTCGCGACGGTCTTCCAGTGCTCCGGCGCGGCGCGGGTGTCCACCTCGGATACGACGTGCACCTGCGAAGGATCGATTTTCAGCCTTTCCGCGAGAAGCTGCGCAAGGTGCGTGTGCCCGCCCGATCCCATCTCGACCACACCCGTAAGGAGGTTCACTGAGCCGTCCGAATTGAAGGTGACGAATGCGCCTGATATGGCGTTTGTAGGCGGGTTTTCTGTTTTCCAGAAACAGGAAACGCCCTTCGCGCGCACGGTATCGGCCTTAACGGACAGGGGGGCGCCCCCATCCCATCCCGAGAGCGATTTGATGCGGTCTAGGCACAGAGATAGGTTCCCCGTAAGGCCCGACGTAACCGCGACCTGCTCTGGCGTGAGATCCCCCGGACGTATGGCGTTTTTCAGGCGAAACTCCAGCGGGTCGAGCGAGAGAGAGCGCGCGAGCGCGTCGAGCGTCCTTTCTACGCAGAAGGTATAGGACTCGTGCGCAAAGCTGCGAAAGCTCGTCGCATAGGTATGGTTCGTGTAGACGCACAAGACGTCGCAGGAGAGGTTTTCGACGCGATACGGCCCCGTGCAGTCG
>DATMYG010000035.1:0-2911 GCA_035561055.1 Clostridia bacterium
CCTTTTTCGCGCCCGCGTGGTACACTGAATAAAGAACATCCATTCTGCACGTCTGAAAGGAAATCTGTATGAAACCACCGGTACGCATGATCTGCCTTGGCGCGGGCAGCCGCGGCATGGACGCGTACGCGCCCTACGCGCTCCTGTGCCCCGACAAGCTGCGCTTCGCCGCGGTTGCCGATCCCGTGGAGGAGCGGAGGAACGCCTTCGCCGCGCGCTACGGCGTGCCGCGGGAATTCGTTTTTGCAGACTGGCGGGAGGCGCTCGCTTCCGGCGTCGAGGCGGACGCCGCGCTTGTCGCCACGCAGGACAACCACCATGTGGAGCCCGCCTGCGCCGCGATGGAGCGCGGGCTCGACGTCCTTCTTGAGAAGCCCGTCGCGAAGACCGCCGCAGAGTGCCTTAATATCCTCGAGGCGTCCGAAAGGACGGGCAGGCGCGCCGTCGTCTGCCATGTGCTGCGCTACACGCGCTTCTTCAACGACCTCAAAGCCGTCATAGGCAGCGGAGAAATCGGCGAGGTCGCCGCCATCTCCCACTGCGAGAACATCGGCTACTGGCATATGGCTCACAGCTATGTGCGAGGCTCCTGGAGGCGCGGGGACGAGACGAGCCCCATGATCCTCGCCAAGTCCTGCCACGATGCGGACATCCTATTGTACCTTGTGGGCAGGGACTGCCGCCGCGTGGCCTCGTTTGGCAGCCTCAAGCACTTCCGTGCCGAGAACGCGCCCGCGGGCAGCGCCGCGCGCTGTCTCGACTGCGCTGTGCCGGACTGCCCTTACAACGCCGCGCGCATCTACATGATCCCCGGCTATACGGGCTGGCCGGTCAACGTCGTCACCTCCGATTTCAGCCAGGAGGGCAGGCTCAGGGCGCTGCGCGAGGGGCCTTACGGGCGCTGTGTGTACCGCTGCGACAACGACGTAGCCGATCATCAGTCCACGATACTCGAGTTTGACGGCGGCGTGACGGCAACGCTGACCGTTTCCGCCTTTACGGACTACCGCCACGGCCGCACAGTTCACATTATGGGGTCGCACGGTGAGATACGCGCCAAGATGAGCGATGAAACCATCGAGGTGACGAACTTCAAGACGGGTTCCGTACGCACCACTGAGAACCCGCCTCCCGGCGGCATGGCGGACGGCCACGCGGGCGGCGACCTCCGGCTTATCGACGCGTTCGTGAGGATGGAATTGGGCGAGGAAGGCGCGGTGAAAAGTTCCATTCGCGATTCGATCCAGAGCCACCTGATCTGTTTTGCCGCCGAGGAGTCGCGGCATAACGGCACGGTCGTGGCGCTCGACCCCGCGTTCTGAATCAGGGGATAAGCCAGGCTTGGAAGGGTTTGAAATCCCTTCCTTTTTCTTTCAAATTTAGTATTTGCCAGAATGTGGTGATTAAGCTATATTGTAGGCAAATAAGCGGATTGGAGGAATCTGGGTTATGCTCAAACGCGCGCTTTTCGTATTGCTTGTTCTCCTGCTTGCGCTGGCCCTCTTCGGCTGCGCGGTACTCCCGGGATCCACACAAAACAATGCGGCCGGGGAAACCGCTGTGGCGCAAACGCCGCCCGCCGCGGAGGGAACGAGCCCGCCCGCGGCCTCCACCTTGCCGGAGCCGACGCCGGCGGCCGAGGCCTCAACCTCCGCGCCCGCGCGGACCGCAGATCCCGCGGCCCAGCCGATCGTCGACGCGCTTGGCGCGGACCTGCCCGGGGTACACTGCATGCTCCCGGGATATCCGATGGACGTCGCGCCCCCGTTCGAGCCGGATAAGATCGATTCCTGCGCTTACTGCGTCGATACCGCGGCCCCTTGGTGCAGCTACTACCTGGACTATACGACGGCGGCGGCCTACGATGAGGTCGCGGACTTCTACCGCGCCCAAATGAGCGAAATCATCGACGATGCGCAGGAATACGGCACGCTCTGGGGCTACGTTGGCGAATACAACCTGTTCATCCGTATTACCGAGAACGCAAGCGGCGCGCGGAAGGTATCCGTGAAGGTGACCCCGCCGCAGGAGCAGCGTTCCGAAAGCAACCCCTACGTGCGGCTGGATACCGCGGATGTCGTCTCGCTTCCCGAGGGTTCTACGAGAAGCTGGCAGTACTACTACCGCATCCTCGTTTCCCCCAAGGATAACGGGTATGCCGATAAGCATACGAACGGTTATCTGGCTAAGGGAGTCCAAGTGGAGGACGTCAGGGCGTTCTATGAGAAAACATACGGCGGCAGGCCGGATTACGTCCTCTCCGGGGACGCGCAATGCTATAACCTCGTCTGGACGGAAGGAGAGCTGCGGGCGGTCGTCTCCCTTGTGACTTCGCCCGACGGTAACGGCACAAGCGTCATCGTCACGCTCACGGGCGCCATATAGGCGCCGTGGGCAAGACCTGCGGCGCAGAGGAAGGGCTGCCGCCTAATCCCCGATTTGCATGTGCGCGCCCATATGTTATAATACCTCCATAACTGTAATGATTCGCGGCTTTTTGCATGCCGATACGAATGCGACAGATCAGAAGGGGAGCGGATGATCCGCATGAAGCTTGGCGCGCTGTCCGACAATGTCGTCGATTTTCGCAATATCAGGAAGCGCAGCCTTCCTTACTTCGTCATATGGATCGTCTACTATGCGTGGGTCATCGCCTTTGCGACGTGGTGGACGGCGTCCCCGCGGAACGGGGATGTGCTTAACGAGCAGTTCCGAAGCCTAATGCATGCCGTCAACTTAATTTCCTCGGCGGTGTTCGTGTTCGTCATACGCAAGGAATGGTTTGTGAAACTCGCGCGCGTCGCGGCGCTTCTCGTGGTCGCGGGCGTCGCCGCTTTCTTCCTTGTGGAAAACCATACGCTCCGCCTGATTCTCGCCGTCGCGAGTTCCGTCGCCATCGGCTGCATCAACA
>DATMYG010000036.1:0-3207 GCA_035561055.1 Clostridia bacterium
CGACTGCACGAAAAGGAGGCCATTATGGCGGAAACGGTCTGCGCCCTCTTACGCGGCATCAACGTCAACGGCGTCGCGATCCGGATGGAGGCGCTTCGCGCGGCGTTTGCCGAACTGGGCTTTCCGGGCGCGAAAACCGTGCTCGCCACGGGCAACGTCGTATTTTCCGATGCGGAACATGTGGGGGAGGCGGGGCTCAAGCGCCGCGTCGAGGCAGGTTTGTCCGCGCGCTTTGCCTACGGCGCGCACGCGTTTCTCAGGAGCAAGCCGGAAATCGACGCGCTCCTCACCGCCGCGGAGGAGATCGGCGTACCCGAGGGCTGCCATCTGTACGCGCTGTTCTTCGACGTGCCGGAAGCCGCCTCTGAGCTGCCGGAACTGTTCGCGTCTGCGCCGCGTCTGCCCGGGGAACGGCTCGCCGTGCAGGGCAGGGACGCGTTCTGGACCGTGCCCAAGGGAAGCACCACGGATTCCGCCTTTGGCGAAAAGATACTCGGCAGCAGGAAGTACAGGACTCTCACAACATCGAGGAACATCAATACCGTGCAGAAAATCGCGGCGCTGATGAGGGTTGATTGAAACTGCCCTGCATACCGCTGCCCGCATGGGAGGAGCGCTATATGGAAGAAAAGAAAATTGCCGTGATGATCTACCCGCATTTCAGCATGCAGGAAATCGCCTGCCTGACGGCCGCGCTGAGCGTCTGGCACGCAAGGACGATCGACGTATTTGCCTCGTCGTCCGATGTCGTGACGACGGAGGATGGCTTTCAGGTCGTACCGGGAAAAACCTTCGAAGAGTTCAATGTGCAGGAGTACTGCTGCCTCATGCTGCCGGGCATACTCAATCCGTTGCCCGCGCTGTTTGACGAGCGCAACATCGCGTTCCTTAGAAATCTCGCAGGGCAAAACATCGTCATTGCCGCCATCTCCTCCGCCCCGCTGCTCCTCGCGAAAGCGGGGCTACTGGACCACAAGGAATTTACTTCGGGCGTTTGGGAAGAAATCGCGGAACACTTTTCGTTTTTTCCGCGGCGGAATTTCAGGCACCGCCCTCTTGTGCATGACGGGAATATCATAACCGCAATCGGCTTCGCGTTCCGCGAGTTCGCCGAAGAAACACTGCGCGCCATCGGCATAGACTGCGCGGGCGGCGTTTTCGCCGGAATCGACCGGGAGTATTCGGAGGAAGAGTTGACCTTTCGCATGGGTAAGGAGGATTTCGCGGAGTTCCTCGACGAGTATCAAAAATACGCGCCATGAGAGAAACGTCTCATGAAGCCGAACAAACGACGCCTTTCTGTTAAATGAAGAAGCCTGAGGTGAACTTGTGTTTGAGATCAAATACGCGCGGCCGGAAGACCTGACTTCCTGGATGCGGCTCGTGCGCGCGGTAAGCCGGGATTTTCCGGGGCTGGAGACCGAGGAAAGCCTGATTGGGCATGAACGGACTGTGCTGAAAAACATGGAGCGCGGCAGCGCGATCTGCGCGGCGCAGGGGAATGTTATCGTCGGCGTGCTGCTGTTCTCGAAAAAGCACAACATGCTCTCCTGCCTCGCCGTCGCCCCGGAATGCCGAAGGCTCGGCATCGCCCGGGCCATGATCGCGGAAATGCTGAAGAACCTCGACCCCGCGCGGGATATCGCCGTCACCACTTTCCGCGAGGGCGACGAAAAGGGCATCGCGCCGCGCGCGCTGTATAAAAAACTGGGCTTCGAGGAGGGGGAGCTCGTCGAGGAATTCGGCTATCCGAACCAGAGGTTCATACGCAGGGCAAGATGAAGGCGCACGTATAAAAGAGACCGTCTCAGGAAAAAAGCTGAGATGGCCCCTTTCATCGCAAATCCGCTTCCTATTCTCCGCAGTAAATGTAGATCGCGTCCCTGAGAAAGCGCGCGCAGCCGGGCGCAATGCTGTCGTAGTAGGCCGTAAAGCGCGGGTCGGCGACGTACATCTCGGCGACGCCCTTGTGCTTCTCCTTGTTGTAATCCTCCCAATAGAGGCAGAGCCATTGTTTGTGCAGCGCGCACGCTTGTTGCGCGAGTTCGCCCGCCGGGTCGCCCTGCGCGAAGGCGGCCCTGAGCGCTTCGTTCACGTCCCCGGCGAGGCGCTGCGCGAAGGCGAGCTGATCCTTATTCATGCCGCGCACGCGCGCGTTCGCGCGTTCCACCGCCTCTTCGCCGTACTTCTCGCGTATTTCCTTGCCGTACAGCCTCTCGTTTTCGTCGACGAGCTTCTGGGCGAAGCCCTCGAATTTTTCCGTATCCGCCATAGTATCCTCCCCTTTGATCGATTGTATGGTTCTTTCCACATTGCGAATCAGCGCGTCGAGCCGCCCGCGCCGTTCGACGAGGGCCTGAAGATGGCCTTCGAGCGCGCGCGCCGCGTCGAAATCTTTCGCCTCGAGCAGCCCTTTGATATCCCCGAGCGGCACGCCCAGTTCGCGGTAGAACAGGATCTGCTGGAGCCTGTCGACCTCCGCCTCGCCATAGACGCGGTATCCGTTCGAGCTTATCCTTCGCGCAACGAGCAGCCCGAGCCCGTCGTAATAGCGAAGCGTCCGCGCGCTCACGCCCGCAAGCTTCGCGAGCCCGTCGACAGTATAATCCACTCCCCTTCACCTCCGTACGATAAGCATAAACCATGACGCAGCGTCAATGTCAACATTGAATTGTCGGCAAAAAGAAAAAATACTGCTTCTAAAATTGTTGACATATCAACTATATTTCTATACAATAATCACGAAAATGGAGGAAGCAATATGTCCGGCTCGGTAAGGGATATCACTAAGATCGGCCGCACGGTGCGGCGATACGCCGATCAGGCGATCAGCGCCCACGGCGTCAGCTTTTCGGAATACGAATGCCTGCATTTCATCCGGCATAATCCCGGGACGAATCAGGAAAGGCTGTGCGCCTGGCTCAATGTGGACAAGGCCGCGGTCGCGCGCATGGTGGCAAGCCTCGAGGCGAAAGGGTACCTCAGGCGCGAGGCGGGCGTCGCGGACAAGCGCGCCAAACGCCTGTTCGTGACGGAAAAGGATAAGGAAATCAAGCAGGTCACCGAAGCGGCCGAATACCGTTTCTACAACTGGCTGATCGAAGGGCTAGATCCGGACGAACTCGAGACCTTCTTCAGAGTGCTGCACGAGATCTACGAAAGGTCCAAGGACGCGGGCAAGCGCGGCTTTACCAACATCGATATCGA
>DATMYG010000037.1:0-6502 GCA_035561055.1 Clostridia bacterium
ATCGATCCCGGCGGCTTTTTCCCCGACTTCGAGCCGGGCGCGAATTTTCCCGACATCGAACTGCCCGAGCTTTACCTCACCTCCCCCGCCGTGCCCGACCCCGGCTTTACGGGAGGCGAATTCGAGCTTACATGGGAGTACGCGGGTGGGCGGAAGCTCGTCTATACCGTATCCATCAGCGTGGACGACGGCGCGAGCTTTGAAAAGCTCGTCTCCAACTTAAGCGAAAAAAGCTATGTCGTGACGCTGCCCGCCGAAGCGTGCGATGCGTGCGTGCTGCGCGTGACGGGCGTGCTCGAGGGCAGGAATTACCTGACGGCCGACACAAAGCCGTTTCAAATCGTCGAAGCGCCCGAGCCCGCGCCCACGGTCATCGAGAACTATGTCGACCCGCAGGTGCGCTACACGGACGCGAGCGGCATGCGCATCTCGAGCGCGCTTTGCCGGGAGGTCTGGTTCAGGGCGGAAAGCCAGGCCGAGGGCGCCGTGAAGCTCGTCTGGCAGCTTTCGGTCAGCCCGTACTGGGGTACGTCGGAAAGCTACGGCACGGAGCAGGGCGTCGTCGCGAGCGGAGAGGTCAACCCCGCGTTCGGCGGCGAGTTCTGCGTGGATGTTCAGTCGGTCTGCGACGCGCTCGCGGAGCCCTCCGCAGAGGGTGGGAATCATCAAATCTATCTGCCCACGCGCAGCGTCTATTCCTTCTACCTGCGCGTGCTCGCGCTCGACGCGAACGGAGAGCCCATCGGGGACCCGGGCGACGGCATCTATTTCCAGTACGGCGCGGCCGAGGTCATCCCGGGCGCGCTCGGGGCCTCCATGGAAGAGGAACCCAAGATACAACTTGAGCTCTATGTTCCCTATTATTGGGAGCATCGGTGGGAACGCATCGCGCCCGCTGTCCTCAACCGGGATCTCGGGGACGATTCCGAATACATGAGGTTCATGGGGACGGACGGCCCTTACGCGGGAGAGATGATAGATTTCGTCTCAGGTATCGAGGACGCGGTGGATACGCTCAACGGCGCCATCAGCGACGCGCTGGGCGGCGTGCCCGAAGGGGAAAAGGGAGCCGGTTCCTATATCATCAGCCACGCGGTACAAGTGGAGATTCAGGTCGCGACGTCGCCCTTCAACAGCGGTACGGCGCTCGGCCTCTCCGCGCCTGTCGGGCTTGTGTACAGCTACCTCGACACCGCGCCGGACATCGCCAAGGCCGACGAATACGGCTCCGTGTATTATTCTACCTCAGGCCACGGGATCGAGTACGACCAGTTCGTCCCGACCGAGGCGGAGCTTGAAGCAATGGGCGGCATTTACTACTATGTGCGCGGGATTTTCTATGTGCCGGATCAAACGAACCCGTCCGTGCTTCATCCATACCCGTCCGAAACCGTCACCATCGCCTTTCGCGCCACAGACGCGTCGAAGAACGAAGTCGAACAGATCACCGTCAAGTCCGACATCCCCTATGTGCAGTTTATCCAGTACATCCCCATTCAGTGGCAGCATCCGGATTACGACGAGTATTTCGAGGTGACGCGCCGCGTCGAGGCCAGCGAAATGACGTTCTCCCTCACGCAGAACGGCAAGGTCGTGGTGCCCAGCATCTATACATACACGACATACGGCCTGACGCTGGAGCAGTACCAGGACCTTCTGGATGAGAAGCTGGCGCCCGGCGCCGTCATCCGCTACGTAAAGGGGGAGCCGGGCTTCTGGGAGCAGTTCTTCGATCTGCTCAAATCCATCTACACAGCCGTGGCGAACGCCTACGCCGACGCCAAGGCCTCCGTGGTGTCGCTCGTGGACTACATCCCTTTCATCGGGGACGATGCGCGCGGCTATTTAAAGAAGGCCGCGAGCTATGCGATCGATTACGGCCTCGCCTCCATCGGCCTGCCGCCGAGCCTGCCTAACATCGACCAGCTCGCAGAGGGCGGGATCGATTACGTCATGAAGGTCGCCGTCGATCAGGCGCTCCAGTCGGCGGGCGTGCCGGCAGATAGCCCCGCCGCGCAGGAAATCACCGAAGAGGTGCGCAAGCAGGTCGCCGAGGACCTGACGAATGGACTGGAAAGCGCCCTGCTCGCGCAGCATCAGAACCCCCTCAACGTGAGCTTCCTCCGCCTCGATACGAGTAAGCTCTACGCCCCTGCGTATGTGGACGTGTTCGTGTGCAACTACTCGGCGACGCGCGCGACCCGCCCGGGCGAGCTGTTCTTCAGCTCGGGCAACAGTTTCGACGTCTACAAGACCGCCTGCGTGGCCATCCCGGCGCTCGAGCCTGGGGAGCATGTGACCATCCGCGTCTACCTCGATCACTACAGGAACCAGAACGTCACGTTCGACGAGAAGTACAACGGCACCTCCGGGAAGCCCTATAAAATGCTGATCTATACGCGCTTCGATCTGCCCGATGTGAACATCGCGGCGCAGCAGCAAGGCATCGCGGCCGCGCCTCTCCCCTATGTGACCGAATTCGTCTACGACCACGACGCGTACAGCTACCGCTACGAATGCGACTTCATCCCGGCCGAAGGAATTTACATTTCCGACAGCGCGCCCGATACGCACGACTTCCTCGACTGATTCTGTGCACCCAGGTTCCGCGAAGCCGGATTGCAGTCAAGGGGCGGTGCCCCCTTGGCAATCATCCCCCGGGAGGGTCGATAACCTAAAAAGGAGCGGCCAACCGCTCCTTTTTCTTTTATTGATTCGGCTTACAGCTCGATATACTCTTCGAGTTCCTTCATCAGCAGCGCCAGAGCGAGCACATCCGCGCAGCCGCCGGGGCTAAGGTTGCGCGCGATGAACGTGTCATCCAGCGCGAGGAGGGCTTCCAGACGCTCCTCGACAGGCAGCGCGTTGATCCGTCCGGCGCTGATCTGGGCGAAGGCAAGTCCTTCTTCCCTGCCGCGGTGCAGGAGGTTCGTATCCTCGAGTTTTTCCAGAATGACAGGCAGCGTCAAAGCGGCCGCGTCCTCATCGGAATACCCCTCGGAAATAAATCCGCGCAGCGTTTCCTTCGCCTTCCGCGCCGCGGGGAAGCCGCCCGCAGCCTCCCCCCGCGCCCCCGTCGCGCCTGTTTTCGCATAGACTCGGTCCCCGTTGGTCAGAGGGGCTTGTTTCGCCGCGTCGAGCGCGCCGGACAGGCCCACGTCGGCGAGGCGCGCGGCCTCCGCCAGCGCCGGTCTGCCAGTTTGAAGGTAAATTCCGGCGCCCGCAAGCAGCAGCCCCATGGAGAAAATTGCGCCCTTATGCGCGTTCGCGCCGTCCGTGGCGGCAAGCATGGCCCGTTCCGCATCCTGCCCTTCGGCGCGCAGCCGTTTCATAAGCGCCTGGCGCGTATCCGCGAACATGTTCAGCGCGAGCAGCGCCATGCGTTTGAAATACGGACGGATTGCATCCGCGCTTCTATGAAAGCTTTCAAGATCCATATCCCTGTGCGCGCCGCTGTTGCGCCGGTCGACGAGGCCTGGCTTGGGCGTGGCGTTCACCTCGGTTAGGAGCGCTTCATAGGCTTGGGAAGCGAGCCTTTCGGCGGCGAACTCGGCCATGAGCGCGTTTTCGCGCGCGAGAACCTCCGCGAGGTCGTGCGCGCGGCTGCGCGCGCAGGCGGTCACGGGGCCGCCGCAGACGACGCAGCGCCGCTGTGTGCCGCGCGAGAGCTTCTTCCCCGCCCTGTCGATCACGTCGATGTCGAACAGCCTGCCAAGCTGCGTTCCTTCCTCGACGGAGAACGCGGCCTGCTTCACCTGCGCGGCTTCGAGGTTGAACACGAAATACGCTTCGCAGCCCGTGGACGCGCAGATGATTTCCCGCGCGATTGCCTTTGGCAGCAGCGCCTCGAAACGCGCGATCCCTTCGCGGAAAGCGAACTCGATGAGCGGCGTATATTTGATTTCCCCGGGAATGTTCATCGTAAAGCACGCCACGGGAAGATTGTGGCGCTCGATCATCTCCCGCTGCCTGCAAGCTCTCTGCTCCCGGCAGCTGAGCATATCCTCAAGAGAGACTTTTAAGATACGCATAGGTCGTTGGCGGTACGAGTTTTTCGATCTCCTCAAACCTGTCTTCCTTCAGATGGCGGCGCACCGCGCTCGCCGAAATATTGTCCTTGCGCGGAATCTCGATGAAATCGACGCCGTAGCCGGGCAACAGCTCCCGCATTTTTTCGTTGTACGCGCGCGTAACGGGGCAAAAAGGCTCCGTGCCGACGAAGCGGCGCGTAATCCCCAGCCCCGGCGCGATTTTCCCGCCGAACACCGCGATGTCCATTTCCGTTCGCACGTCCTCGGCGCGCACGCGATCCTTGATGAAGTACGCCGGAAAGGTCGCGCGGGAAACGAGATAGTCCTCGCTCCTGACGACGGCGAGATTCTTAATATCCGCCGTGCCGAGCTGAACTAGCTCATACCGGTCCTTCGCGGGGAAGTGGGCGGCATCCTCGCTGACGACAAAAACATAGAGGAAGTCGCAGTTTTCCGCCGCGGTCTCGATCAGATACCTGTGGCCGAGCGTAAACGGGTCGCAGTTGACCACGCACGCGCCCCTGATCCCCTCGGCTTTGGGAAGGGAAGTGATGAAGCGGTCTATCCCATCCCGCCGGTCCTCGAGCATGACGGCGTCGGAAGTTCGCGCGACGGGGTAAAAACCGAGCGAGCGGAACATCCGCTCGTTGCCGGGTTTGGTGAAGAGGAACAGATGTTCCTTTCCGACGCGGTAGGCGTGATTCACAAGGTCTGACACGATCGTCGCGGCCGCGCCTTCCCCCTCCGCCGCGGGGCTCACGGCGACGTACTTGATCACGCCCCCGTCGAGGCAGCCGCAGGCGGCGACGCGCCCGGATTCGTCGCGAAGGACGGCGCAGTAATCCGCGCCGCCCTCCAGTGTCAGGCCGCGATCCGTGAGGAACGCGCTTATTTCCTTTTCCCGCGCGGCGTTCAGCGCGCCGGTTTCAAGCTCCATCTCAACCCTCGTCGATCTGACGGATGAGGTCGATCACCGTGTTGTCGCGGTACATCGCGACGCCCACGATCTTATCCTTATACCGGATGGGCTCCGGTACGCCCACGATCCTCTCGCAGCGCCTCTGGAGCTGTTCGATGGCCGTCACAGGGATGCCGGCGGCCTCGAGCTTCGCCTTCACATCGGGCCGCGCCGGGTTGACGGCGATGCCCTGATCGGTCACGACCACGTCCACGACGCTGCCCGGCGTAACGATGGTGTTCACACGCTTGACAATCGAGGGGATGCGCCCGCGCGTGAGGGGAGCAACGACCACGGCGAGGCTCGCGCCCGCCGCGGTGTCCGGATGGCCGCCGATCGCGCCGCGGATGACGCCGTCGGAACCCGTGAGCACGTTGACGTTGAAGTCCGTGTCGATTTCAAGCGCGGAGAGTACCACGAAGTCGAGCTGGTTCACGGCCGCGCCGCGGTTCCTGTAGCTTGCATAATACGAAGCGTCGATCTGCTGGTGGAAGCGGTTGTTCTTCAGGGAATTCGCGGCGATAAGGTCGAAGCTCTGCACGTCAAGGATCTTGTCGACAAGGCCCTCCTCGTGCATCTCGACGATCTGGCCGGTGATGCCGCCCAGGGCGAAACGCGCGCGGAAATTCGAGGCGATCATCTTCTCGCGAAGGAAGCGCGCCGTGGCGAGGCTCGCCCCGCCGGAGCCCATCTGCATGGAGAAGCCGTCGTAGAAATACCCGCTCGCCTCGATGATGTCCGCGGTGGTTTTGGCAATCAGAAGCTCCTTGGGGTTCTTCGTAAAGCGGGTCGCACCGCTCATGATGCCCTTGGGATCGCCGATGCTCTCGACCTTGACGACGTAGTCGACGTTGCTCTCCGGGATGCCGAAGGGCGCATTAGGGAAGCGCACGAGGTGGTCCGTGATGATGACGGTTTTATCCGCCATAAGCGCGTCCAGCTTGGCGTAGCCGAGGCTGCCGCAGCTGGAGGTATTGTCCTCGTCGCGGTTGTAGCCGTTCGCGTTGCCGTAAGGATCGCACGAGGGCGCGCCGAGGAAGGCGACGTCGATATGCAGCTCCCCGGATTCGATGGCGGCCGCACGGCCGCCGTGCGAACGGAACACCACGGGAAAATCCATGAGCCCGCGCGAAATCGCCTCGGCGAGCTTGCCGCGAAGGCCGCTGGTTTCGATGTGGGAAACGACGCCGCTTCTGATGAGCTCGATCATCGGCTCGTGGATATCGGTCAGCGAGCTCGCGGCGACCGTGAGGTTTTTGATACCCATGCGCGCGATCTCGGCAAGCACCATGTTGACGATGTAGTCGCCGTTGCGGAAGTGGTGGTGGAAGGAAACGGTCATGCCGTCCTTGAGGCCGCTCAGGCGGATGGCCTCCTCGAGGTTTGCGACGACCTTATTCTTAGTGTTCATCCTCTCGCGGAAGGTCTCGGCATCCTTAGCCGGTGTGCCGGAAAACGGGCCGTGTTGCGCGGGGATTTCCTCGATGTGCGGTATGGCTTTGATGTTGATGTC
>DATMYG010000038.1:0-3065 GCA_035561055.1 Clostridia bacterium
CCCTGCATCAACAGTTCGTACAGCCACTCGAGGCTTTCGCGCGTGTAGTACTCGAGGGTGATCTTGCCGCGCTTTTCCGTGCCCTCGATGGTCACCTTGGTGCCGAGCTTCTCGCGCAGGTTCTCCTGCGCGCTGTACATATCCGCATTCTGTTTCGGGCGCTTGGGTTCTTTTTCATCCTTGGGCGCGTGAGGATACAGCGCGGCGTTGTTGATCGAGGCGGTTTTGTTTTCCACATCGCGCACGGACCAGCCGAACTTCACGGCGTCGGACGCGATGCTCTTCTGCTTGCCCTCGTCCTTAAGCCCCGCGATGGCGCGCGCGTGGCCGGAGGAAAGCTCCCCGTCGCGCACGAACTTCTGTACATCCTCCGGCAGGTTTAGGAGACGCAGCGAATTCGCGATGACCGGCCGGGACTTGCCAAGACGCTGGGAAACCTCCTCCTGCGTGAGGTCGTGCTGCTGCATCAGAAAACGGATGGCCGCCGCCTCTTCCATGGGGTTCAAGTTCTCGCGCTGCAGGTTCTCCACGAGCGCGACCTCATGCACCTCCGCCTCGTCGAAATCTTTGACGATGACGGGTACGCGCGCCATCCCGGCAAGGCGCGCGGCGCGGTAGCGCCGCTCCCCGGCGACGATCGTATAGCGCTCGCCGTTCCTTCGCACGATGATCGGCTGCACCATGCCATGCCGTTCGATGCTCGATGCAAGCTCCCTGAGCCTTTCCTCGTCGAAAGTTTTGCGCGGCTGATCCGCGTTGGTGTCGATGAGGTAGATATCCGCCTGGATGACGCCCTCGGGCGGCTCGGCGCCGTAATCCCCCAGAAGCGCGTCCAGCCCCCTGCCCAGCCCTTTCCTGTTTACCGCCATTACGCGTTCCCTCCGCTGTTTCCGATCACTTCGTCCGCCAGCGCGTCGTACGCCTTCGCGCCCACGCAGCGCGGGTCGTACTGGTTGATGGGCAGGCCGAAGCTCGGCGCCTCGCCCAGGCG
This sequence comes from Clostridia bacterium, assembly GCA_035561055.1. GTDB lineage: Bacteria > Bacillota > Clostridia > Christensenellales > CAG-138 > Phil1. The sequence goes on from DATMYG010000038.1 coordinate 992, forward strand.
GATGGAGCGCGGGATGATCGTTTTATACACCTTGTTCTTGAAGAATTTCTTGACCTCCACCACCACCTGCTCGGAAAGGTTGGTGCGCGCGTCGAACATCGTGAGCACCACGCCCTCCACGTCGAGCGCGGGGTTCAGGTGTGTGCGCACGAGCTTGACGGTATTCATCAGGTCGGAAAGCCCTTCGAGGGCGTAGTATTCGCACTGGATAGGGGCGAGCAGCGTATCGGCCGCGGTCAGGGCGTTTACCGTCAAAAGCCCGAGCGATGGCGGGCAGTCGATAAAAATGAAGTCGTACTCGCCGCGAATGGGCTCGAGCGCGCGCTTCAATACCGTTTCGCGCGCGAGGGCGCTCACAAGCTCCACCTCCGCGCCGGAAAGTTCCTTGCGCGAGCAGATCAGCCCCAGGTTCTCCGCGACCGTCGGCACGACCGCCTCCTTCGCGGGCACCCCGTTGATGAGCACGTCGTACACGCTGTGCTCCGGCGCGTCCTTGTCGACACCTACGCCCGTGGTGGAGTTGCCCTGCGGGTCGATGTCCACGCACAGCACCTTTTTTCCCTTCGCCGCGATGCACGCGGAAAGGTTGACGGTCGTCGTGGTTTTCCCCACGCCGCCCTTCTGGTTGGCTACGGCGATTACCTTTGCCATACTTCCCTCCGTATTACAGATGGAGATCCATCAAAATCTCATCGTGATAGACGCCGTTCACATGGAAGCGTTCCCTGTGCCTGCCGACCTCCTCGAAGCCGAAACGACGGTACAGCGCCTGCGCGCGCAAGTTGTTCGCGTACACGCCAAGTCCGATGATGCGGATGCCCCTCTCTCGCGCGAGCGCGATCAGCGTTTCCATCATGGCCGATCCCACGCCGACGCCCCAGTATTTCCTCTGCACCGCGAGCGCGATCTCGGCGACGTGCGCAAGGCGCTCCCTTCCCTCGCAGGCGAGGTTGCACGAGCAGGCGATCTCCCCGTCGATCCTACCGATGAGGAAGACGCTACGCTCCTGGGCGTACATCCGCTCGAGCGTTTCCACTTCCTGTTCGACCGTATACGGAACCCCCGCGCTGTCGATGAGCAGGAAATCCGTCTCTCCGCCGATGATCCTGGTATATTCGAGCAGCCTTGCTGCGTCCTCGCCGCGCGGGCGGCACAGGCGCAGCACCCGGCCGTCCCTGAGCGTCACATCGCGTTCCATGCTTCCCTCCGCCTCGTCGTTCCTGTGTCATTATACTTGAAATGGGGATTTTAGACAATGCATTGTTTCATGTGGAACAACGCGCGCGGCCATCCGCTGTTTCATGTGGAACAACGGTTCCGAAGAATCCAATGTTTCATGTGAAACATATGCCGGAATTTCGACCGGTATCGCCAATCTTCATAAAAAAAGCGCCGCTGTTCGCACGCTCCAGGCTGTCAAAGAACCCTAATGCAAGACAAGTGCAACAGCGTTCTTTGCATACGGGAGAAAATGAGAAACTTGAAACAGGTTCGAAAGCGAAGGTAAAAGCCGCTCCGTATTATACCAAAAAAGCCCCGCTTGATGGGGCTTTTTTGACAAGCTAAAGGGACGGCCTGGCCGTCCCTTTGGTGCATGAATGGTTGGGCTTATTTCTCCTTTTTGCGGGCGACGAGAGCAACGCCAAGCGAGGAGAGCACGGCGAGCGCGCCCGCGATGCCGCTCCAGTCGAACGCGCCGGTCTGAGGCGAGCCCAACGGATATTCCGGTTCGCCGGTCGAGGTAAAGTTCGCCGTGACCGTGATCGTATAGGTCGTGGTCTGCAGGATGTAGGGGATCCCTTGCGCGGGCGTTATTACCTGGTTGCTGACCGTGGCGGATGCAGTGGACCAGTCGAGCTGGCCGGGCGTCCAACCGGTGAAGTCGTATCCGGCCAGGATCGGGTCGCCGCCAAGGGTCGGCGGTGCCGAAGCGCCGAGCACATCGCTGGGCCAAAAGACGACGCCATTGACGTAGCCCTGGTAGAGCAGGCTGTACGCATCGGGTCCTTTGACGATTTCCATATCGGTGTATTCGCCGGTCACGGTTGCTTCATAATAGGTCACCATGATGGGC
>DATMYG010000039.1:0-2117 GCA_035561055.1 Clostridia bacterium
GAGCGCGCTGTGGTACTCCGTCGTCTACAACGGCTCGACCATCGGCGTGGAAACCGCGCTGTGCGTGATTGTCGCGCTGCTGCCCCCCTTCGAGAAAGCGGTCGAGCGGATCAGGAAGGCGTAATCCCACCGTTAAAAAGCCGGAGCAATCCGGCTTTTTATGCTTATGTACATAGAAAATTTACTCGCCAGATACCGCGCGCCGCGCTATAATTGATGCTATGGGAAAGAAGAACGGGTACATCCCGGACGAGGCGGATCGGCTGGAGCGCGAGGAGCGGCACCGCAAGGGACTGCGCCGCACGCTGCTTTTTTCCCTTGCTCTGCTCGTCGCGGGAGGAATCGCGCTCGCGCGCTTCGCGCGGGACGCCGCGTTCGTGCCCGCGTGGGCGCTCGCGACGCCTGAACCCGCGCCGACGCCCGAAGCGGCCCTTTCCCCATCCCCCGCGGCGGAAATCACAGCCGAATCGCCCGCGCCCTCTCAGACGGAGGTTTTCTCGCCCACGACGGTGTATATCGACGGCACGCCCGCCGGGGTCCTCGCGAGCCGCGAGGCGGCCGAAACGCTGCTTTCGGAAGTCGCCGCCTGGTTCGAGCGCAAAGCGGAGGGGGTCGGCATCCCGGTCACAACCATCTCGAACGAGGTCGAGCTCCGCGACGCAACGGCGGAGGAGACTGCGGAGCTTACCACATACGAGGCGCTTTTCGCGGCGCTGACCGGGAAAGACACGCCGCTTTTTGTTGTAACGACGCTGACTTCGGAGTGCTTTTCAAGCGTCCCGTGCGAAACGACGAGCGGCACGACGAAATATTTGATTAAGGGAACGCGGCTGATCGCGCGCATGGGGCGGGACGGAAGCGTCCACACCGTAACGGTCGCGCGCTACATAAACGGCGTGCTCGACGGCGACCCGGAAACGATTGAGGCCGCCTCCGCCGCGCCCGTGGAAGGCTCCGTGCTCGAGGGGACGCAGCGCGTCGACCCCGACGCGGTTCCCGGCATGAGCGAAGGGCAGGAAGGGCCGGACGCCGGGGAACTGATCTTCGAAGCGCCCGTAAACGGCGGCAGCGTCGCGCTGAACTTCGGCCAATACAAGGGCGTCATGCACCTTGGGCTCGACTATAAGGTCGAGGCGGGCGACGCCGTGCTCGCCTCCTGCGGCGGCACGGTGGTTTGCGTCATGGAGCGCGGCGGCTACGGGCTGATGGTGGAGATCGACCACGGGAACGGCTTCGTGACGCGCTACGCGCACCTTGAGAGCGCCTCGGTCGTCCTCGGGCAGAGCGTGCCGGGGGGTGGAGAGATCGGCAAGGCGGGCAGCTCTGGCAACTGCGAGGGTCCCGTGCTGCACTTCGAGCTGCGCGTCGACGGAATCGCCTATAATCCGCGTTTTTATCTCAGTTAGCACCGCGCTTGCCAAGACGGGCGAGAGATGTTAAGATACTTAGGCTGACGATACAGGAGGCTGAATGACATGCCTTACTTGAAATTCCGCTGCAAAGAGTGCGGCAAGGTGTTCGACGAGCTCGTGGCGCTATCCAAGCTGGAAAACGTCAAGTGCCCCGCCTGCGCGGGCGAGGCGGAGCGCGCCTACGAGGGCAAGTGCGCGGGCGGTAAGTCCGGCTGCGGCGAGGGCTGCGGCGGTTCCTGCGCCTCGTGCTCGAGCTGCGGACACTGAGCCGGTTTCGCGCTATGGCATATTACATCATCAACGGCGGCAACAGGCTCGAGGGAAGCGTGACGGTGAGCGGCGCGAAAAATGCGGCGCTCGCGATCATCCCCGCGGCAATCCTTGCGGGCGAAAGCTGCAGGCTTGAGAACCTGCCGCGTATCGAAGACGTGAACATGCTTGAGCAGATTTTGCTCAAGATCGGCGCGAACGTCGAAACCACCGAGGACGGCGGCATGCGCATCGACCCGCGCGGCATCAACAACTACCACGTCACCTTCGACATGGTGTCGAAGATGCGCGCGTCGTATTATCTGCTGGGCGCGCTTCTTGGCCGTTACGGCCACGCGGAAATCGCGCTGCCGGGCGGCTGCGCCATCGGCCAGCGCCCCATCGACCAGCACATCAAGGGCCTGCGCGCGCTGGGCGCGGAGGTTACCATAGAAC
>DATMYG010000040.1:0-6179 GCA_035561055.1 Clostridia bacterium
GTTCTGACGGTGCTGGCGCTTGTGCTTGCGCTGGTGCCTGCCGTTGCGTTTGCGGCGACGACGAATGTTGCGGATGCGACTGGGCTTGCGGCCGCGCTTGCCGCCGCGAGTCCAGGGGATACGATCAGGCTTACGGCAAACATCGATGCGAGCGCCGTGAGCACGTTTACGATCAACAAAGCCATTATCGTCGACCTGAACGGATTCAATGTAACCGGAAAGCCGACAAGTTACACCGCCTTTACCGTCACTTCCGGCGGCGAGCTTGGGTTGGCCAACAGCTCCCCGACCCAAAGCAGGCTGCTGATCGGAACCGGCGATGCCGACGAGGCTTATTATGAGGGCATCCGCATCGCGGCCGGAAAAGCCACCGTCGGCACGGATGTTTCCATTGAAACGGGCTGTCCGGTTTTTATCTACGGCGACGGAACGCCCGACAGCGCGCAGCTGGATGTCTTAGGCAGGCTGGTTGTGTCAGCCGCTCTCCCCTCGGGCGACGCCTATGCGGCGATTCAGGGCAACGGGTCGGCAGGCAAAGGGGGAACCGTGATCAACATTTGGGCCGCCGAGATCCTGAATCCGTTCTCCTCGCCGCTGTATATCCCGCAGGATGGCGTCGTTAATATCTTTGGCGGCACAATTACGGGCAAAACCTCGGCGATTGCCATCAAGTCCGGCACGCTGAACATTTTCGGCGGTACGCTGCGCGCGACGGGCCCGTCGAGCGTGCCGACGACCGGTTTCTCGGATGGCGTCAACGCGTCCGGCTGCGCCATTCAGATCGAGAGCAACGACGCCTATTCGGGGAATGTTGTTTTGAACATCACCGGGGGCACCATCATCAGCGACAATGCTTATGCGCTCTATGAATATCTCGATTCGGGGAACGCGGCTTCGGAGGTTAACGGTATCGGCATTTCCGGCGGAAGCTTCCAGTCCGCCGCGTCTTTGCCCAGCGATTTCCTGATTTCCTCCGAGCTTGACGCCGCGGCCGGAAGGCCTGTCGTAACCGGTGGGATGTTCTCCGGCGATCCCAGCGCGTATGTTGCCGCGCTCACCCCTTATGTGGCTGTCAACACCGATGAACTATGGGTCGTCGGCAATGACGGCGTCGTCGATGCGATCGAAGGCGCTTCGGCGGGCGATACGGTTCGGCTCTTCGGCAACTTAACGGTGCCTGCGGGCGGAAGTCTGATCATACCCGAGGGCGTCGTGCTGACGAAGGAAGGCGACATCCACAACTACGGCACGATTCGGAACAATGGCACCATCACGGGCACGGGAACGCTCTATAATTACGGCGTGCTCTACTCCTACCGCGGGTACGAGGGCATCGTCAACGAGGATGAGGGTGACGGAATCACGGTTTACCTCGATAAGGCGATGTACAGGATCGACATCGTTACCGGCGCGGGCGGCACGAGCACCCCGTACAGTCCGACTTACGCGGTTGTCGGCGGCAGCAGCGTGCCCATCAACTTCACGCCCAACTCCGGTTATGTCGTCGCCGACGTGAAGGTGGACGGCGTGAGCATCGGCGCGGTCAGGACCTACACGTTCACCAACGTGCAGGCGAACCACAAAATCGAGGTGACCTTCGCGAAGGCGGGCGCGGTCGAGCCGCCGCAGACCGGCGATGACGTTACGCTCGCGGGCTTCGCGATGCTCGGCCTGGCGCTGACGGCCGCGGCCGTTATGGGCGTGCAGAAGGTCCGCGCGAAATAGGGAGCGGTCTTCATAATCCGGTTAAGAAAAATGGCGTTGGAACCGAAGGGGCCGATTGAACAATCGGCCCCTTCGCTCTTATCCCGAATGGACGGTTTCTCGAGTGGTAACCCCAATCTACAAGATGTTGAAGACTTTTCTATCATCCCCACAATGGTTTGTAAGGGGTTCAAGGGCATTGCATAGAAGTTACACTGTGTAAATTATATACACAATATAAAGTGACCAGAATTGTAATGCCAAGGTGAAGAAATTCGGGTAATTTTAAAGAATTATCCAGAATCTGTGTTGACTTTGGCGGTTTGCATGGTCTATCATAAAGCTGTCCCGTTTGATATTTTCTTACACTTCGGACAAGCATGACGGATCAAAAAATAGTGGAGGGGAACAAATATGAAGAAGTTTTGGGCAATTCTGACGGTATTTGCGCTTGTGCTGGCGCTGGCGCCCACAGCGGCTCTCGCGGCGACGACCGACGTTACCGATCAGGCAGGGCTTGTTGCAGCGCTCGGCACCGCCGCAAGCGGAGACACGGTTGTGATCATGAACAGCTTCGTCTGGAACGGAACGACGATCAACATTCCCGCCGGTGTGACAGTGGCTGGCGCCCCGGGTGTTGTCATCTCTGTTTCCGGCGGAAGCACCACGTTTTTCATGGGCGCAGGCTCCACGGTAACGGGTCTTGCTTTCAACAAGACGGACGCCGTCACCATAGGCGGTATCGTCACCATGACGTCCAACTGCACAGTGAGCGGCTGCAGCTTCAGCGGTCAATATGGTACGACCGCAGGTTTTAATTCGTCCCACGTCTCGCGCGGCATGGTCATGCATGCCGGGTCCGCCAACATCACCATTTCTGGCTGCACGTTTTCGCATCTGCGCCAGCCGGCCTATGTCGAAGGCGGCGCGAGCGGCTCGATCACAGGCAACTATGCCGAATTTACGAGGGGCTGGGTTCTCTGCAACAATTCGAACTTCGTCTTTTCCGGCAACACCTTCTCCGATAACGTCGTTGACTTCGCCATTATCCAAAACGCCGGCGCGCCGGGCAATAATTACGCGGGCGTGCTTACGGCGCTGAGCGCGAACAACGGCGGCGCGTATGTGGAGGATCAGCTCCAGCACGCCTCCGTCATAGACGGCGCATTCTTCGTGAACGGGGGAGCTCACGCGACCTTGGCGGGCGCGCTGAACGCCGCCAAGCCGGGCGACACCATCACGGTCGGTTCGAATTACACCATGCCCGCGGGGAATGTGACGGTTCCCGCGAACGTCACCCTGACGATTTCCAGCGGCGTCCTGTTCACGATGAACGGAAATATCGCCAACTACGGCATCATCTGGAATTACGGCACAATCGGCGGCGAAGGCACGATCTATAATATGGGCCTGCTCTACACCTACCGCGGCTATGCGGGCGATGTCGACAACAGCGAGGGCGGCACCACGATCTACCTCGACAAGCCGCTCTACCAGATCGACATCATCACCGGCGTGGGCGGCACAAGCAACCCGTTCAGCCCGGCCTTTGTGACCGAGGGCGGCAGCGCGACCATCAGCTTTGCGCCCAACGCCGGCTATGTCGTCGGCGACGTGAAGGTGGATGGCGTGAGCGTAGGCACGGTGGCGTCGTACACGTTCGCCAACGTGAAGGCCAATCATAAGATTGAAGTTTCCTTCATGCTCCCGCTCGGTTCCGTTGATCTTCCCCAGACCGGCGATAATGCCACCCTTGCCGGATTCGTGCTGCTCGGCCTCGCGCTGGCGGTGGCGGTCGTCGCGGGCGTGAGGAAGGTCCGCGCGAAGTAACGCTCCCTAATCTTGCTAAGCATAAGCGGTCCCAAACGGGATCGCTTATTTTTTTGCGTTTGAATGAATAGGTATATTATTGCAACGGTTGGAAACAATATCTGTAAAATCCAACAGGGGGTCTGACGATATGGAGATATGCAGGATGGAGCGCACGGTTCGCCCGGGCTGGAGCGAGGCCGAGGAAACGCTGCTCTTCGAGCGCGCGCGAAAAGCGCGGGAGCATGGGCAGCCGCTCAAGAGCGTGTTCGACGAGGTCGCGATGCAGACGGGACGCAAGCCCAACAGCATCCGGAATTACTATTATGCGCGCGTGAAAGACGGCGTGTGCGAGGGCGCATCGTTCCACAGCGCGGCGTTCGTCCCCTTCACGGAGGGCGAGGTGCGCACGCTCATGCGCGAGGTTCTTTCGGCGCAGGCGCGCGGCATGTCCGTGCGCGCATGCACGCTGAACATGGGCGAGGGCGACACGCGAAAGATGCTCCGCTACCAGAATAAGTACCGCGCGCTGGTCAAGAGCGATCCCGCCCTGGTACGGGAAGTCATACTCGAGCTCGAGGCGGAGGGAACCCACGCGTTCGATCCGTACCGCGATAAGGAGGTGCGCGCCCAGGCCTCCCAGAGGTTTGACAAGCGCGAGGCCGCGGCGTTTTTTGAGGCGCTCGAGGCGCTCGCCGCGAAGTACAGAAGGATGATCATGTAAGCGCCCGGCGGGCGGAAATGAACGATGAAAATTCTGATTCTAAGGCTTCCTTGGGCAAACAGGAAGAAACGACTTTCGGGAAGGGCCTCCGCGCGGCGGGGGCCTTTTCCGTTCCTGTTTCGCATCGCGAACGGATGATTTTTACCCCTGCAACATAAAACGCCCTCGCTATTAAAGCGAGGGACGCTCAAGTCAAACTCGATTGTCCATTGCTAAAACACGCGTTTCGCGAACAGGAAGTTGTTGTTCGACCACGTCCCCCAGGAGGTGATGCAGATTTGCCCTGCGCTCGTCGAGGCGTGCAGGAGCTGGTTGCCGCCGAGCCAGATGGCGACGTGCGTGACGTTGGTGCTGGAACTTCCGTCGGTCTTGTAGAACAGCAGGTCGCCTGGCCTGAGGTTTTCCTTGTCGTAGACCGTCGCCCAGAAGCTGACTTTGGAGAAGCCGGAGGCGGAGTACCGGCTCACGTTCACGCCGACCGCGCGCAGGCAGTAATAGATAAGGCCGGAGCAGTCGAACGTATCCGGGCCCTCGGTGCTGTACACATAGCGCTTGCCCAGCTGCTGCTTTGCGACGGCGATGAAGTCGTCCACGCTGCCGCCGGGGTTGATAGGGGTTTGCGTGTAGGCGGGGGCGTCCGTCGGCGTTTGCGTATCGGCAGGCGTATCGGTATCGATCGGGTCCCAGCCGCCGTCGGGCGTCGCTGTAGGTTTCGCCGAGGTGGAGGGCTTCGGCGTCGAGGGCTTCTGTGTCGCCGTGGGCTTGGGCGTCCTGGTCGGCGTCGGCTTGGGCGTAGGGGTCGGGTCGATCGCGGGCCGCGCGTCCGGGGAAAAGATCAACTCCCGCGTGTCGAAATCCGCGCGGCCGTCGGCGGCAAGGCTGTTCTTCGCCTGGAAGGCCGTCAGGGCGCGCTCTGTCGCCGTGCCGAAATAGCCGTTGAGCTTGGCGTCGTAGTAGCCCAGCTCATGGAGGCGCGTCTGGAGTGTAAGCACGTCGTCTCCCTCATACCCTTTTTCTATGACGTAGGGCTTGGCGCTCGCGGAGAAAAGCACCGCCTGCGTATTGGCGTCGGCAACGCCGGTTTCCTTCATGTAATGCGTGCGCTGGAAGCGCTGCAGGGCGGCCTCGGTCGCCGGACCAAAATAATCGGTGGGTTCGTCGCTGTCCATATAGAAAAGAGCCATCAGCCGCTGCTGGATGAGCGCGATCTGCGCGTTTGTGTCGCCAAAGGCGAGCGTCGCGTACGCCGTGCCTGCATCGGCCGTTTGGCCGACTTGCGACGCGGAGGAGGTCGGCTGCGGCGTTTGCACCGCGGGAAGGACGCCGGGCTGCGCGCTCTCCGGCGCGGGCGTGGGAGAAGGCGAGGGCGATACGACGGCGACGGGCGCGTCGGCCGCGAGCGCCAGGCTTTCCGGCAAAGAAAGGCCGTTGAAGGCGAGCGGAATCACAAAAAACGCCGCAGCGAAAGTGCCCAGCGCCGTCATGATGGGAATGCGCAGGCTCCTGAATGCGGATTTGGCACGGAGCCTCCTCTCCCGCTTTTTGCCCCACTTGCTTTCCATAGGCAAATTATACCGGTGAATTCGATTTTTGTCGAGGACAAGCGAAAAATGTTCATATTGCGGCGCAAAGGCGGAGCGTCTATAATTATCATGAAGAATTCTAAAAGAACGGGGGAGAGTATCATGCAGCACGAAATCACGAAGAGCGCGCCGCTGCTTGACGCGAAGGGAAACGTGGCCGAGCCCGGCTGGGCGAGAAGCCTCTTCTCCGTATACCGCCGCGCGGACATCAAAGCGAACTCTCTGCGCATCAAGGAGTGGGATTACTACATCGTGAACGACGGCTCCTGCGGGGTCGCCTTCACGATCGCGGACAACTCCTACATGGGCCTGATCTCGGCCTCGATCCTCGATTTCGCAAAACCCTGGGAGAAAACGGT
>DATMYG010000041.1:0-17374 GCA_035561055.1 Clostridia bacterium
GACGCGAACGAGCTGTATTCCTCCATCGCCTACTGCCTGTTCCGCCTCGAGGGCGAGTACGACGTATACCCCGGTCATATGGAGAAGACCTCGCTCGAATACGAGCGGCAGCGCAATCCCTTCGTCAACCGCTGGAGCCCCGATACATGGTAAAGCTCTTCACCGACCGCCCGCAGTACGGCAACGACCTCGCCGACGAGGTGCGCCTGTTCGCCGGGCGGGAGGAGATCGCCGCCGCTGGCGCGGACGAATGCGATATTTCCATCACGCTGACGGAGCAGAACGGCCTCTGGCATGCCGTCGCCAGGGCCGATCTCATGGGAAAACACGCCGAATATACGTTTGAAGGCCCCGCATATGCCGGCGGGACACTCGAATTGAAGCGCCGGGAGAAGCGCGCGATGAAGATCGCCGTTTTCCGGGCGCTGCGTACGCTTTACGGCTTTACGCCGCCGTGGGGGTCATTGACGGGCATCCGCCCGACGAGGCTGCTGCGCGAGCTGATCGAACGGGAGGGCGAAAAAGAAGCCCTCCGCATGATGGCGGAAGATTTCGACGTATCCGCCGAAAAGCTTGCCCTCGCGCGGGACATCAACGATGTTCAGTTCCCCGTCCTCGCAAGTCTGACGGACGGGGACGCCGACGTTTACGTCAACATCCCCTTCTGCCCGACCAAATGCCTGTACTGCTCCTTCCCCTCGAAAGTGCGCACCCCGAAGGACGACATGGGCGCGTATATCAACGCGCTTGAACGGGACATCGCCCTTGGCGCGGAGCTTCTTCGCGCGTGCGGCCGATGCGTGCGCGCGCTCTACATCGGCGGCGGTACGCCCACCGTACTGACGGAAGCCGAGCTCGCGCGGCTGCTTGCAGCCCTTCGCAGACATTATGGGAGCTTCGGGCGCGAATGCACGCTCGAGGCGGGTCGGCCGGACAGCATCACAAAGGAAAAGCTCGCCGTAATGAAGGAATACGGTGTGACGCGCGTTTCCGTCAACCCGCAGAGCATGAACGCAAAAACCCTCGCCCTCATCGGCAGGAGCCATGCGCCGGAGGATGTGGATCGCGCCTTTGCGTTGGTCCGCGAGGCGGGCCTTGATAACGTTAACATGGACGTGATCGCGGGGCTGCCCGGCGAGGGCGCAGGAGAAATGGAATACACGCTGGAACGGATCGCCCGCCTCGCCCCGGAAAGCCTCACGGTGCACACGCTCGCGCTCAAAAGGACCTCCCGCCTTGTCATGGACGGGGAAAGCTTCCCGCTGCCCGGGGCTTCGGTCGCCGAGGAGATGGTGCGTCTGGGCGCGGAATGCGCGCGTGCTCTCGGCATGCGCCCGTATTATATGTACCGCCAGAAATTTATGCGCGGCAACCTCGAGAACGTCGGCTACGCGAAGCCGGGGTACGAATGCATCTATAACGTGGATATGATGGAGGATGCGGCAAGCATACTCGCCCACGGCGCGGGAAGCATGACCAAGCGGGTTTTCGACGCGGAGCGCCGCGTCGAGCGCGTGCCCGCCCCGAAGGATATTGAAACATACGCCGCCAAGGTAGAAACCCTGGCGGCAGAAAAACGCAAGCTCTTTTTATAATTTTCTATAGTTTTCCATAAAACTCAATCGGCCCTGCCCGCCTTGTAGGCCTCGTACACGCAGGCTTGGTGGCGCGGGCACTCGGCGTTCGTCTCATGGACGAGGGAGTTGAGCAGATGGATGCAGAAATGCCCGTTGAACCCGTCGCCCGGCGTGGGATCGGCCATGTGCGGCATGGTGTGCATGCTGGCCGCGACGGTCTTGCCGTTATAGGTAACCCAGATGGGCCTGCGGTTCCACGAATACCCCTCGAGACTCTTCATGATCTTCGCGTCGTAGGCGGTGCAGGGCTCGCTGTCCGCGTGGTACCAGCCGCCGAAGCGCCGCGCGCGGAAGGATTTGCCGGTGCGCACATCCGTCACCGTGAAGCGCGCGCCTTTGGCAAGCCACTCGTCGCCGCCCTTGAACCAGTCGAGCAGCACGACGGTGCCCTTAAGCTTGTAGAAATCCGCGTTGGCCTTTTCGACCTTATTGGCGGAATCGTAAATGGAGTCCAGCGTGACCGTGCCCGCGACCCCGTCCGCGGACAAGCCCAGCGCCTGCTGGTACTCTTTGACCGCGTCGCGCGTGGTCGTGTCGAAGATACCGGTGATGTCGCTGTTCTTTGTGAGGAAGCCGCGGTTGTACAGCGCCTGCTGCAGCTTTCTGACCTCCTCCCCCTGCATGCCCTGCTTGAGCATACCCGCCCCGGCGACGGGCGAAGTGGAAATCGTAAGATCTGTCCTGTGGATGTAGCCCGCGTAGGTGTCCACCACCGCATAGTACCACTCGCCAAGCAGCGCCTTGACCTTGAGCCCCTGCCCGGCGCTGAGCGTCATGACGACATAGGAATTGTCCGCGGGGCCGCCCATGAGCGGCGTTCCATCGGTTTTGACATACGCGCCGCGGCTGCCCGTGGAGTTGACGAAGAGGTAGTCCTTGCGGATGTAGCCGACGGTCGTCCCAAGGTACATGACCTTGTACCAGTTGCCGTCCTCGCCCAGCACTTCGACCTCCTGGCCGCAGTTGAGCTCTGCAAGCGCGTCTGAATCCGTGTCCGGCGCGGAGCGCAGCTTGACGCCGTCCGCCGTGACCTGGCCCTTCTCGCCTTCTTTGGCATAGGTAACGCCCTGTGCCACGGGGGATATGAACGTGAGCGCCGCGAGCATGAACGCGAGCAGCATACGCACGAGAGTCTTCAATCTCATAAGCCTATCCCCTCCCTGATCAGCGCGCCAAGGCGCAGCGAATCTTCCTTCATAACTTCGATCAGCCCCCTGTCGTAGATGCCGCTCGCCGGGTGATAGAGCGGAAAGAGCGTGTATCGTATTCCCTCGATGCAAATGAAAGCGGGCCTGCCGTGCGCTTCGCCTATGCTCGGCAGCCTCGCGCCGCACAACCTCGCCACGCTGGCAAGCGGCGTGTTGCCCAGCGTCGCGATCAGCCGCGGCGCGACGAGGGCGATCTCAGAGCGCATCACGGGCAGCGCAGCGAGCGCCTCGGCCCTGCTGGGCGTCCTGTTGGAAACGCTTTTGGGCTTGACCCGCGTGGGCCTAAACTTGACCGCGTTGGTCACGAACACGGAGCTTCGCGCGATGCCGGCGTAGACCAGCAGCGCGTCGAGCTGCTTGCCGGCCTTGCCCACGAACGGGTGGCCGAGCTGCGCCTCCTCGCGTCCCGGCGCTTCGCCTATGAGCATCACAGGGGAGTTCGGCTCTCCCTCGCCGAACACGGGATTCGCGTAATCCCCCGTGAGCGATTCCCCGGCGAGGGCCGCGATGCGCTCCCGCTCCGCGGCATAGAGCGCCTCGAGCGCGCTCATCCCCCGCCTCCCGGCGTCGGGGACGGCACGGGTTCCGGGGTGGCCGCGGGCGGGTTTGCGGCGAGGATCGCCTCATAGTTGTACTTGAGGCGCTCGTAGTAGGTCTGCGTCATGGAATAGTTGTTCGCGTCCATGAACTGCCTGAGCATCGAAATGCCCGTTTCGAGCGTGCCGCGGTCCGTGTCGCTCAGGTTTTGCGCGGAGGCGAGGTACACGTTGACCTCGTCGATGAGAGCCGTAGCCGCGCCCATGACGTCGCCCGTGCCGCCGAGCCCCGTGCCTCCGCTCCATACGGGATTGTGAACGGTACAGACCGCGGTCTTGGCATATTGCATGTACTCGTAAGCGGTAAAGTCGGTGAAGGCCGCGCCGGGCAGGTACTGCATGAGAAGCGCCTGATCGTAACGCCCGAGCCGGCTCGACGGGCGGATGAGCACGATATCCTTAACCGTCACCTGACCCGCCGGGCAGTAGACCGAGGCCGGCTGGCCGGAGGCGTTACAAATGCTCACCAACACGTGCATATCGCACGGGTCGGTAGGCGCGTTGGCCGCGTCGAACCACTCCGTAATCGGCGTGAAGCCGTTGGCGTCCGCATAGCACGCGTCGGTCGCGAGCATGCCGGATATGGGGCAGACCGTGCGCTGCACGAGGCCGAGCGCGATGGGCGACGCGTCGATGATGAGCTTATCGGGCCTACCCGCGAGTATTTTACTCATAAACGCCTGCCAGATGGGCGCCGCGACCTTGCCGCCAGAGGAGCCGCTTTCAAGTTTAATAGAATAATCGTCATCCCCCACCCAGACGACGGCCGTGTAATAGCCCGTCATGCCCGCAAAGTAAGCGCTGCGGTAATCCTGGTTGGTGCCGGTCTTGCCCGCCACCGTGATGCCGTCTATTTTCGCGCGTGTGCCCGTGCCGCTCCTGACGGCATCCGTGAGCATATCGACGATGAGCCACGCCGTGGTCTGCCTGAAGACCTGGCGCGATTCCTGGCCCGCTTTCGCATCGAGTATGACCTTGCCGTTTCCGTCCACGATGCGCGTGTAGGCGATCGGTTCGAGATAGGCGCCGTCGTTGGCGATGCACGCGTATGCGGCCGCCATCTCGATGGGGGTAATGCCCGTCGTACCCAGCGCGAGGCCTGAGCCTGTCGCCTTCACGCGGGAAGAATCCACGCCGAGATTCACAAGGTATTTCGCGGCGACGGCCGGGGTGACGTATTCCATAAGCGTGCGCGCCGCCGCCACGTTGAGCGAGGAGACGATGGCGCGCCGCATCGAGATGAGGCCGATGTAGTCGTCGTCGCCGATGGCAGGGTAGCCCGTTTCCGTATCCCAACCCTCGATGGCTTCGGGGATATTCGCGATGACGGAGGCCGGGGACATACCGAGATCCAGCGCGGGCCCGTAGACCGTGAGGGGCTTGATGGACGAGCCAACCTCCATGCCCGTGGACTGATAGGCGCGGTTGAAGCCCTTGCGTATGGAGGGTTCCTCCCGTCCGCCCACGATGGCGCGCAGTTGCCCCGTACTCTGGTCGATCACGACCGCGGCGGCCTGCGGCTGCAGGGGCTCCTCGTCGGCAGTTGAAACGCCCGTGAGGTCGGGGTAATCGTCCCATTCAGTTAGGGTGGTCTGCACGGCGGACTGGATATCCGGGTCGATGCACAGGTAAATCTTATACCCGCCGCGCGAAAGCTCGTTCTCGACGGCCGCGCGGTTGGCGGAGGTGTCGAGCAGGCCGCGCTGCTCGAGGATATCCGAGCAGATCTGGCGTACGGCATACTCGATGTAGTAAAGGTTTTCGTAGGCGTTGCTCGCGCGCGTGGATGTCTCGAGTATGGCCACGGTATCCGCAAGGGCGGCGTCGCGCTGTTCTTTGGAAATCAGGCCCGCGCTGTACATGCGGTTGATGACCTTGTCGGTGCGCGCGTCGGTAATGTCCATTTTATTCAGACCGATTTTCTCGCCGCTCGTATAGGTACGCTCGTAAGTGTTCTTGCGGGGGTCGGTGGTATTGGGGCTCTGGATCATGCCGGCGAGCATCGCGCACTCGCGTATGGTCAATTCCGAGAGTTCCTTGCCGAAATAGTCCTTCGCCGCGGCTTTGACGCCGTAGTTGGACTCGCCCAGGAACACGTCGTTGAGGTACGCCTCGAGGATGTCCTCCTTGCTCATGATCTTTTCGATTTCGAGGGCGAGATATGCCTCCTGGATTTTGCGCTTGTAGGAAACTTCGCTCGAAAGCAGCTTGTTTTTGACCAGTTGCTGCGTGAGGGT
Organism: Clostridia bacterium; assembly: GCA_035561055.1. GTDB lineage: Bacteria > Bacillota > Clostridia > Christensenellales > CAG-138 > Phil1. The sequence continues at coordinate 5,679 of DATMYG010000041.1, forward strand.
GCTGCCGCCCGCGTCGCTGGAGGCCGCGAGCGAGCCCACCACCGCCGCGAACAGGCGCTTGTAGTCCACGCCGTTGTGCTTGTAAAAGCGCACGTCCTCTATGGCGATGACGGCGTTCTTGAGCATATCCGGAATTTCCTCAATGTTGGCCCAGTCCCGGTATTCCAGCCCCTCGAAGGTCGAGAGGAGGTTGCCGTTCATGTCGTAAATGTAGGAGGTGCGGTCGCTCTTGGTCAAAAGGGATGTCTCGAGCTCCGGCGTGGTGTCGACGTACGCCTTGGCGACGCCTAGCACGAGCCCCATACCCGCGCAGCCGATCAACAGCAGCGAGAGCAGCAGGAACTTAAACGTCGAAAACACAATGGCAAGTATGAACGGGCGCGGCTTGTCGCGCTCGACAAAGAGCTCCTCCTCATGCGTCTGCGCGCCGCGGCGCATCGGCGAGAGCGAGAAAGCGTTCATAAGCCGGTCCGTGAAATTTCTGATGGCGCTCCTGAGCTTATCCTTCATGCATCCGTCCTTATATAGCCGTCCAAGCGTATTATAACACCGCAAAACGCGATGCTCAAGCGCGCCGCCCGGCGCATATACTTAATTAACATGAACGACATAATTCCGGGAGGCCGCATGGACGGGGAAATCGTATGCCGAAAGCGCACGGGAGCGCGTAAAAAAATCATGGCGGCGTTCGTCATCGTCGCCGTTGTGATGCTCGCCGCAATCGTATGGCTCAACGCGGGGATGCACAAGGCAATGGAAGCGCTGGCGATATCCCGCGTGAAATCCGTCGCGGCGCGCGCGATGAACCAGGCTATACTTGAAAGCCTGGGCGAATCGAGCGACGGGGCGGCCGTCATCCATGTGCGCGAAACGGGAGAGCGGGTCTATCTGATCGAAACCGACGCGTACCGCATGAACACGCTCGCCGCGCAATGCGTGCAGACCGCGCAGGACCATATCGCGGAAATCGGCGAACTGGGGGTCAGCATCCCCGTGGGCACGATCACGGGCATTCCCTTCCTCGCGGGATACGGCCCAAAGCTCAAGGTGATTTTCACTCCTGCGGGCAGCGTGCAGAGCGCGTTCGATACGGAATTCACCTCCTCCGGCATCAACCAGACTCTATATCGCGTCAAGCTGAAGCTGACGGCCAGCGTGCAGATCGTCATGCCCGGAATCTATCAGGCCGTGAGCGTCACCTCTGAGGCGGCCATCGCCGAAAGCGTGATCGTAGGCGAGGTGCCCGAGGTGTATACCGACGTCGCCGGCCTCGACGACGCGCTCAACCTCATCCCCACCGAAAGGCCGTAACGTTACAAATTCGCCATATAATTCGCGGCAAAACTGTGGTATGATCAAGCCATGAAAAGGCTCGCCGCGACAATTCTTATCCTAGCGCTTCTTTCGCTGTGCTCCGCCGCGCTCGCGGAGCCCACGGCATCGCCCTCGCCCGAAAACGCGGGTGCGCAAAACGGGTTGATCGCTTTCAATTCCACGGGCGAAACAGTCGTGCGCATCCAGATACGGCTTCGCGAGCTTGGCTATTTCGACTATAAACCCACGGGCAATTTCCAAAATATGACGGTCGAGGCGACCAAGCGTTTCCAGCAGAAGCAGGCCGACGCAAACGGCCAGCCCATCATCGCCGACGGTACCGTTGGCGCGCAGACGCTTTCGATCATATTCGGTCACAACGCCGTGCGCGCGGACATCAACGCGACCATCCCCATCGGCGCTGCGCTCTCCGGCGCGCCGACCGTCACGGGCGAGCTCGCGGACTGGAGCGTTGTCAAGGAACAATTGAGCGTAGGCCAGACCTACCTTGTCTACGACTACAACACGGGCGCTTCCTGGCGCATGACCTACACGGGCGGCGAGAACCATGCGGAGATGGAATGCGCCTCGGCGGAGGATACCAACGTTTATAAGAAAGCCTTCGGAGACGAATTCAACTACTCCAAACGCCCCGTCGTGATCGAGATCGGGGAAGAAAAAATCGCCGCCTCCCTGCAGGGATACCCGCATGGGGACGACGAGGTGCCAAATAACGATATGGCGGGCCACGCCTGCCTGTATTTCAACGGCAGCCTTTCGCACGTGGGCAGCCTGCCGGACGTCGAGCATCAGGCGATGATCTATAAGGCCTCCGGCCGCTCGTAATCAACCTGCAGGTCCGCCTCGGGTTTAGCTTATCAAAAGAATCGCCATCGCCGAAGCCGGAATAGAAGTCAAGGGACGCGGCCCCTTGACAATCCCTGGGATTCTTCTTCCCGGGGTTCTTCCTGAAGCCTGCCGCGCATCGAGGAGAGGATCCTGCTCTCGAGGCGGGAGACCTGCACCTGCGAGATGCCCAGCGCGGCGGCGGTTTCGCTCTGCGTCTTATCGAGAAAATAGCGCATCACAATGAGCGCGCGTTCCCTTGGCTGGAGCTCCCCGAGGAGCTCTTTTAGCAAGACGCGGTCGAGCGCGCCGGAAAGCTCCTCCTCCGGCACGGGTACGACGTCCATCACCAGCGCGTCGGAATCCGCGCCGTAGGCCGGTTCGTAGATCGACACACAGGGGCGCGCGGCCTCAAGCGCGCGCGAAAGCTCCTCCGGCTCAACCTCGAGCGCGTCGGCAATCTCCACGACGCCGGGCTCCCGGTTGAGCCTATTTGCGAGCGCGTCCCTGGCGCAGGCCGCACGCACCGCGAGCTCACGGAGGCTGCGGCTCACCTTGATGATGCCGTCGTCCCGCAAAAAGCGCTTGATCTCGCCCGCGATCATCGGCACGGCGTAGGTCGAGAAGCGCACGTCGTAGCTCATGTCGAAGTTATTGATCGCCTTCACGAGGCCCATGCAGCCGATCTGAAAGAGATCGTCATATTCACAGCCCTTGCCGAGGAAGCGCCGCACGATGGATTTGACCAGCGCCGTGTTGCATACGACGAGCCTCTCCTGCGCCTCCTCCGACCCCGCCTGCGCGCGCGTGATCAGCCCGAGCGTTTCCTCGTGGGAAAGCGGCTCCCGCTCATCCATCGTTCCTCACCGCGTTCACGCGCTTTTTCATCGACACGGTCGTGCCGTACCCGGGCGAGGATCGCACCCTGACCTCGTCCATAAACGCCTGCATGACCGAAAAGCCCATGCCGGAGCGCTCGAGTTCCGGCGCGCTCGTGTAGAAGGGCTGCATCGCGAGCTCCACATCCTCGATGCCGCGGCCCGTATCGATGATGTCCACGGAGAACACGTCCCCTTCGACGGCGCAGTTCATCGACACCGTTCCGCCGCGTCCGCCGTAGCCGTGGATGATGGCGTTGGTCACGGCCTCGCTGACGGCGGTGCGGATATCGGTCAGCTCCTCGATGGTGGGGTTGAGCTGCGCGGCGAACGCCGCCGCGAGCGTGCGGGCGAGCGACTCGTTCTGCGAGATAGCCGAGAAGCTCGCGTTCATGTAGTTTTTCATAGTTCAATCCCTCCCTGCGCGTCCCTGCGTTCGCACAGCGCGTACACGCCCGCCATGCGTAAAATCCTGTCCACATGCCTGTTCGCGCCGCGGAGCGCAAGCTTCCCGCCGCGCCGCGAGAGCGTCCGGTACCGCCCGAGTATGACCCCGAGGCCGGAGCTATCCATGAAGCTCACACCGCCGAGGTCGAGCTCAAGCTCATCCACCTTGGGGTTTAGGAGCAGCGCGTCAAGCGCCGCGCGGGTCTGCGCCGCGCTGTGGTGATCCAGTTCGCCGTTGAGACGCGCGACGGCGCGCGAGCCGACGGTTTCCGAGCGTATCTGCATGTTCTGCCTCCTGAATGGATTAACAAGATTGATTTCGTTGCGCGAATTTCGCATCCTGCCTATTATTCCCACTATGATTGCCATATATACGCGAGTTATGGCGAAGACGGAATGATTGACTTGAACAATGGACAATCCTGGAATGACCGCGAAGCGGGAGAGCAGGATCCTAAGAAAAACGGCCTGCGCCGTGAAGGCGAAGGCCGTTTGAATGGAGCCGGATCGTCGGTTGGTTCAGTGTTGGGCGGTCAATTGATCGTAAATACACTTTGCGAAGGCGCGGTTCCCCTCGTCAGTCGGGTGCACGCCGTCAGAGAACCATTCCGGGTGGCCTTCCGTCGCGGCGTAAAGATCGATCACGGGGGTATTTGTCCTCTCGCCCACGTGAAGGACGATGCCGCGGATTTCGTCTCGGATGACCTCCGCGCGGATATCGTAAACAACCTTGCTTTTTCCCTCGGCCACAAACGCGGCTGGGGGCGCCATCAGGTATACCGCAGGCGCGCACGGCAGGTTTTTATAGAGGGAGACTATCCCTTCCAGCTCGATCCCGTAAGCGGCCGGATCCCAGTTGTACGACTTCGAATCGTTCGTGCCGAGCATGATCAGTACAATCGCCGGTTCGCATGCCTGCGATAGCTCGAAGAAGTCCTCGTCCCGGTACGGGTGGTCGCCGGAATGCAGAAGCGTGCGCCCGCTCATACCGTAATTGAGCACCTGATACTCGTCCCCCAGCAGCTTTTCCAGCTCCGCCGGATATGATTTCTCCCCCCACAGCGGATAACGCCGCCCGTAGGTGATGCTGTCCCCCACGCAGGCGATCCGGATCTTATCCGGATCCGGCTCGGCGGCGTGCGGGAACCAAAGCTGGATCGCCATAGCGCCGAAGTAGGCGGCAACCAGCAAAATGAGCACGATAACGATGTCGAGCGCGATTTTCACCGCTTTTCGCATGCTCTGTCCTCCTCGTCGCAGTTTTGCGCGGCAGGACGCGCCGGTCCCCCGCTTTCGCTATGATAGCCGTTGCGCGCCCGCAAGTCAACGGCTAGGGCTTTCTCCATAGATCGACCCGCGTAAAAAGGCCCCCGCCGAGAGCGAGGGCCTTGGGATTCATTCGATTATCGATTGTCCATTGTCAATTATCAATTATTTTACTCCGTCTTCCAGCGTGTTCTCGACGGGGGAGTCCTCGACGTTTGCGATCGCGCCGCGCGCGAAGACGAGGCGTACCTTGTCCGGACCAACGGAGATGGTCACGATGTCGTCCTTGATGGAGGTTACGGTGCCGTAGATGCCGCCGATCGTGCGCACACGGTCGCCGGGCTTGATGGCGGCGAGCATATCTTTAATTTTCTTATCCCTGCGGCGCTGCGGGATGATCATCACCGCGAAGAGCACCACCATCATGACGACGATGATGATCATGCTTCCGTTATTCGTAAAGAAATCCGTCAGTGTGCTGGTGGTTCCCTGTGGCATATGGATTACCTTCCTGCTTTCTTAATTAAGCTCACCGGACGAGCCGACGGCTTTTTTCAATCATAGTATATGCTTTCCCGTGCGTCAAGGAAAAACACCCTGCGTGCCCAAAATATCACATTCTCAACAAAATTCCAGCGTGCAGCAGGGGCCGAGCGCGCCGTCCAGAATTTCGCCGGCGCTCGCCGCGCCCGTGCCTTCGACAAGCTTCGCCTCGTCGAGCGGACAGATCATCGAAAACATCATGCGCGAGGCCGGATACAGGCCGCCCAGTTCCATCGAAGCGGGCAGACGGAAGGCGACCTTTCCATAGCGGTCCGCTAACTTGCTTACGAGCGGCAACGGGTTGAACCCGACGAGTTCGGCGACCTCGACGCCATCCCCGCCCTCTTTGCACAGCGCGTAGGCGTTCCCGTCGGTCACGGCGAACCCCGCGAGCAGCGTCTCCTCCAGATACAGCTCCATATCGACAAGATTTCGCGCCATCATGCCCGCGAAGCGCTCCGCAAAAGGCCCGTACAGGGCGAGCATGGCGGAAGGTTCCGCGTCCCGGAGCGCGCTTTGGGGGAAAGCGGCGGCCTGTCCGGCCGTAAGCTCATACTCGTCGTGGTACGCGAAGGGCAGGTATCCGAATTGCGCGTAAAAATCCACATCCGGCTTGAGCACCGCCGCGGCGACGCCCTGCTCCCTCAATTCCTCGTGGACGAGGCGGATGAGGCTGCCCGCAATGCCGCGGCGCCGGTATTCCGGCAGCGTGGCGACGCCGCCGACCATCGCGCAGGGCTTGACGGCGCTCCCAAAGCGCAGCGGATAAGGCACCGCGTGCAGGTCACCTACCATTTTATTTCCGTCGAAGGCGGCAAAAACGTATTCGGGCTTTGTGCGTCTACTGAAGTAATACGCAGAAAAGCCGTCCGCGTCCTCCGGGAAAACTGCATCCCAGAGGGCGCGCGCGGCGTCGTATTCATCCGCTTTGATGCGCCTAAAGGTAAAACTCACAGCGGCCTCCCGATATACTTTTCAATGAGATACGCGGGGTTGTAGGAAAGCTTCGCGCGGCGAAGGCCCTCCAGTCCCATGTCCTCCTCGCGGTTGACGTATTTCAGACCCGCGAACTCGTTTCGCACGAACAGATTATTGACGACGGTGAACAGGCCAGGGATGTCCGCATCCGCCTTCTCGATGTGCACGACGGCCATTTCCTCATCGATGCGCTCGCCCAGCGTATACGCGCGGAGCCTGCCGTCGATGCGGATGCCAGCGCCCACGACGCTGAGCTCGTCCATATGGGTGATGAGCGTGCGGATGGCGACGTACTCGCCCACGGCGTCCGGATCGTCGGGGGGCTTACCCGAAAGCCATTCGTTGTAAAGCTCCATGCACTCAAATAGCATGTCGGGGTTGAGGCGCACATAGTCGTAACGCCCCGCGTACTGCGCCATAAACTGGTTGATGTGGTTACGCTTGGCGTGCAGTTTTTTGCCCGCGAGATCGCGAAGGCCCTCCACGGTATACACATAGTCGAAATTGTCCCGGTCCTCCTCAAGGGAATAGCCCGGGCATCGCAGGAAAGCCTCCCGGATTGGGCCGGAAACAGCCCTGAAGACAGGAGCAATACCGCCTCCCCTGCAATAGGCGACGGCGCGATTGAGCGCGTTTACATAATCCCCCGCGGGGTCGCGCGTGAGCGGCGCGAACATGAAGCGATTCCCCTCGCCGTAATCAAGCAGGAAAAAAAGAGCGCCGTCTTCCTCGGCAAGCTTGATTTTATCCTCCGCGCCCCAGATGAGCAGGTTGGTAAACGTATACTCGGAACATGTAAGCTTCCACGGCCTCGTATATCCCTCGACCATGGACTTCATGGAAACGTCGATCGATCGAAAATCCATACAGTTCAACATACCCTCCGCATGTATTCTATACAGACGGAGGGCAAATTGCAACAGAGGATTTCCGGTTTTGAAAACCATTTGAGAAAGCTCTCAAAAAGTGGCTTTGTCGCTTGTGTGAAGCTATGAGAGCTTTACGTAATCGTCGATGATCCAGCCGTAGATGCCGCCCGCGTCGACCAGGCACCACCCGTCAAGAACGAGGTACACGGTGACGGAGGTCTTGTTCGCGAGCGTCTTTATTTTGGCGCTGTCCGTCCCCCGTCCTTCGCGCAGGTTCACCTCCGCCGTGGTGGAGGTGACGACGAGCGTGAGCGTATCCCCGACCGCGGCGATGCCCGCCGTGCCGGAGGCCGTTACCTTGGCGTAAGCCTTGTAGACGTAGCCGGTCTTGCCTTTATAAAGAATATAGTAGAAGTCCCCGCACTCGCCGAGGATATAGAAATTCGCTCCCGCGACGAGGGTGTCGATCACCGCGCTGCCGGAGGCAGTCGTGGCCCTGGTGCGGAAGTTGACCTTCGCCGTGGACGCGCCCGAGGCAAGCGTCAGCCCACCCGCGACCGTGTCGCCCGTGCCTTCGGGCACGACGCCGCCGCCGGAACCGTCCCCTTGTGTGGGGTTGGCCGTAACGGTGACGTACTTCGCATAGAGGTACCCCCTCTTACCTTCGTACTCCGCCTCGTACCAACCGTCCTTAAGCGCGTACAGCGTCACGGTAACGCCCGCCTTGAACTGGGTGATGACCTTGCCCGAGGTGCCGGGTTCTTCGCGGAAATTGACCGTGGTATTCGTAACGCCCGTGCCGGTGGCCTGGCCGCCGGTTCCCGTATCCGGGTCGTCCGCCCCGGAAGTCGGTATGGCGACGGTAACGGAAACGTACTTCGAGCTGATCCAGCCCTCCTTGCCGTCCGCGAGCTTGACGCGATACCAGCCGTCCCTGAGTTCGTACAGCTTAAGGCTTGTATCCTTCGAAAGCACGGTTATCTGCAGATAGGTCGTGCCGGGGCCGACGCGCAGATACACGCTGCCCGTAGTCTTGCCCTCGCCGTACTCGTTCGCCGGGGTCTGATTTCCGCCGGTACCGTCGTCGGTAATCATCGCTGTGCCTGTAACCTTGATATAGTCCTCATGAACGTAGCCCTCGAGGTCGCCCGCGTACACATGGCACCATTTGCCCGCGCGCTCGAGCACGATCACGCCCGTGTTCTTGTCGAGCTTTTTGATGGAAGCGTAAGAGGTATCCGGGCCTTTGCGCAGGTTGACCCCGCTGGTTGTGATAATACCCGTGTCCACGATGCGGGCGTTTCCCCCGGTCGAAGTCGGCGTGGGCGACGCGGAGGAGGACGCGGCCGGCGTTACGGTCGCGGGAGCCGTAGGCGTAACGGAGGGAGAGGGCGAGGGCGTCGCGTCCGCCGTGACCTTCACGTAGGACGCGCTGATATAACCGTAGTCCCCGCCGCAGAGCGCGTAGTACCACACGCTCGAGGTGGAAATGATCGCAAGCTCCGCGTTACGGGCGATTTTCTTGATAACGTCGTAGTTCGTGCCCGGCCCCTCGCGGAAGTTGACCCCTTCCCCCGTGCATATGCCGTAGGCAACGGGCGTGGGCGCGGGGCTCGACGTGGCACCGGAAGGCGTGGGGCTGGGCGAGGCGGACGGCGTCGGGGAGGGCGTCGCGAGCGCCTGGAATTTCACATAGCTCGCGTAGGCCCAGCCCTCCGCGCTTGTCCCGTCGACCGCAACGTGATACCAGCCGTCCTTGGATTCGTACACGGTGAGGGCGACGCCGGATTTGAGCGTGGTAAGCGTCGTATAACCCGTGCCCGCTCCCGTCCTCAGGTTCACCTCGGCCGTGGTCTTGCCCGTGCCGATGGGCGTCATGCCCTGAACCGTGCTGGGTTTGACCGGGTCGGCGACGACCGGCACCGTAACGCTCGCGAGCGTCGCGCCCGGATAGTAGAAGGCGAGTATGTCCGCATAGCTTGCGCCGAGGCTCGCCCTCTGCTGCGCGCCGCGCTGGCTCAGGCCCACGCCGTGGCCCCAGCGCGCGTGGTAGATGTAATAGCACCCGCCGTCGGAGGAATATTCGCCCCAGTAGCAGCGAAGGTTCGCGTTGGTCACAACGCCGTAAGTGTTCAGTTCCGCGGCGTTGAAGGTGACAGAAACGTCGGCATAGGTCGCCCCGGCCGTCGTCACGTCCATGACGATGGTCACAAGAGACATGTTGCGCGTCGTACCCGCAAGCTTGGGCGTGTGCACGTCCACGGATTTGATGGCGGAGATGCCCGTGGGCTGCACGCCGATGCCCGCGTAAGCCTTGGCAAGCAAAAGGTTGTACATGGCCTGCGAGATTGTGCCCGCGCTGTTGATGGGAAGCGTGACCGTCTCGCACAGCGAGGCGGAGTTCGCGATGTCGTAATCGTCTATGCTGATGGCGTAGCCCGCGTTGCTCGCGTTCTTCGTGGGCCACGCGTAGGTCACAAGGTTGGTTTCGCCGCCGTTGCTCGCGCTGTAGTAAGCGCACAGGACGTTGCCGCCCACGGTAAGCACTTTGTCAATGGTGGAATCCACGGCGCCGATGACGTTCTTATACGCGGAATTGAAGCCTTTATAAACCTGGTCGGAGGAGGTGTCGCCGATATGGTACTCCGCGCCGGGCGAAGCGAGCACGGCGGTAAGCACATAGCTTTTGGCGGCGATGGCCTGCGCCTTCAGCGCCTCGATGGGATAGGCGTCGTTCATTTCGTACGCGACCACGCCGTAAAGGTAGTGCGCGAGAGGCACCTCGTTGACGACCTGGATGTAACCTGTGGAGAGCAGCTTCACGTTGAAGTGGCCCAGATAACGCCTGGAATTGAAATACATGCTGCCCGCGCCGGGGTCCATTTTCGCGCGCTTGATCGTGAAGGACTTGCCGGAGAACAGCTCCCCCTGCGTGGAGTGGGTGACGGTGATGACCCCGTTCGCCGCCCGAAGCGTCAAGCTCCCGCCCGAAAACGACCTGCCGTTCTCGTTGATGAAATACTCGCCCGTCACGCTCATGACGATGGACGTGGCGTTGTTGGTCGTCAGACGAACGCGCACGACGCTGATGTCGGCCGCCGCGGCGGCCGCCGGCGCGGGCAGCAGCGCCATAAGGAGCATCAATGCCAGCGCGAGGGCGCAAACTCGTTTCATGTCATACCTCGGTTGCAATTCGCAGCTATGGAATATTCTTTCGGCATAATTCTACCATATATTGCGTAAAATGTGTAGAACACCTCATTCTGTTTGCGGAATGTTAATAAAAATGGAAAAAAAGTGTAACCGCGCGGGCTATGTCCGCGCGGTTACGATCATTCATTCAGCATTCGCTGTCGGCTATTAGTTATTGTCGAGGTAATACTCGCCCCTGCGGTAATCGTAGACCGCGCCGCGCGTGAATTTATCGATGTTCTCGAGCACCTTGCCCGTGCCGATGGCAACGCAGGAGATCGGGTCCTCCGCGACGAAGCAAGGCACCTTGGTGTGCTCGGCGATGAACTTGTCCAACCCGAAGAGCAGCGCGCCGCCGCCCGTGAGACACAGCCCGTCCTCGGCGACGTCGCTGGCAAGCTCCGGCGGAGTCTTCTCAAACATGGCGCGCACGCTCTCGAGGATCGCCTGCAGCGGCTCCTCGAGCGCGTCGATCATCTCGTTGCTGCCCACGACGATCGCCTGCGGCAGGCCGGAAATGAGGTTCCTTCCCTTGACGTCGATGAAGATCTGTTCCTTGCGCGGGTAGGCCGAGCCGATGCGGATTTTCATTTCCTCCGCCGTGCGCTCGCCGATGAGCAGGTTGTGCTTCTTTCTCATGTAACGGACGATGGCGTCGTCGAACTTGTCGCCCGCGATCTTGATGGAGTCGGAGAGCACCGCGCCGCCGAGGGAGATGAGCGCGATGTCCGTCGTGCCGCCTCCGATGTCGATGACCATATGGCCGCGCGGCTCGGCGATGTCGATGCCCGCACCGATCGCGGCGGCGATGGGCTCCTCAATAAGATAGGTATGCCGCGCGCCGGCCTCCTCCGTGGCGTCGATGACGGAGCGCTTTTCAACCTCCGTCACGCCCGAGGGGACACAGACCACGACGCGGGGCTTAAAGAACACGTGCGTGCCGACGACCTTTTTAAGGAAATAGTGGAGGATGCGCTCGGTGATATCGTAGTTGGAAATTACGCCGTCGCGCAGCGGCCTGACCGCCGTGATGGTACCCGGCGTGCGGCCGAGCATCCTGCGCGCCTCCTCGCCGATGGCGAGTATCCGGCCGGAAACCTTTTCAACCGCCACCACGGAGGGCTCCCGCAACACGATGCCCTTGCCGCGCACATACACCAGTATGCTCGCCGTGCCAAGGTCGATGCCGACGTCGTTGAACTCAAAAAGTCCCATAAATAAAACTCCTCCAAGCGGGAGATATCTCCATATTTCCCGACTCGACCGTCTTTCCGCATCATTTTATCATTTCTGGTATCGATGAACAAGCCTTCTTGCAGTTGAAATTTGAACAAATTATAAAAATCAAAACGCGCTGATGGGC
>DATMYG010000042.1:0-4683 GCA_035561055.1 Clostridia bacterium
TTCGATCATCGCAGCGCAGCGGCACAGGCGACGCTCCCGGTCAGCCGTGAAGTAGGTGTTCTCCATCAAGGTGCTCTCGCCTGAGTTCAGCGGGAACACAGTGATGTTCTCCCTGCCCGCGAAGGCGGCTTTGAGGTCGAGCGAGCTGCAGTTGCACTTGGGCAGCACCGCGACGGCGTTGCCCATCGCTGCCGCAGCGTGGCCGGAGAAGAGCACGGCCCCGCCGAAGGAGTGTGCGACGGCGCCGTCGTAATCGGTGTTCGTGTCGAGGCATACCTGACCGATAATCAGCGTGTCGTATTTCATCGGATGGCCTCGCCTTCCTTTATAATATCTTCAAACGGGGGGCACCAGAGCTTGAAATCCCGCGCTTCGATGGCGGCTTTGAGCTCGAAGGAGTCGCGCACGCGCCGGTTGAACAGAACCCCGGCGCGCCCTTCGTCGCCCGGCCTGTGCGCGTCGGAGCTGCACAGGCGGCAGAGGCCGGGGTGTTCGCGTGCCAGCTGCAGGGCAAGCTCGTTTCTGCTCGGGTGCCTCGGGTTGCAGTTGGCGATCTCAAGGCCGTGCACGCAGTCGTAGAACACCTCGTCGCAGTAGCGGTAGGGATGCGCGTGGATGATGAGCACGCTGTCCCCGAACTTTTTAAAGAACGCCTCGTGGTCCATGTGGCAGACGTACGGGTTCGCGCGCAGCCACGCTTCGTCCACGCCGTAAACCAAATAATCGCTCTCGTTCTCCGGGAAGCGCAGCTCTATGCCGAAGATCACGTCGAACCCAAGCGCGTCCCCGGCCTTCTTTGCCTCGTTGTAGCCATACATAAACCGGTTGACGCACTGCTGCCAGTCGTCATGGCAATCCATCAGGGAGATGTACAGGTCGTGCAGGTGGTCGGTCACGCACAGGCCGTCGTAACCCAGAGCCTTATATCTGGCGACAAACTCCGGCGCTTTCACGTAACCGCAGCGGCTCGTCTCCATGGTATGCACATGGATGTCGTATTTATACATGTATTCTATCCTTAAAGAATGGATTTGCCCGGCGCTTCGATGCGCCGGCAGGTGCCGCGCTCGACGAGCGAGGGCATGAGGATCCTGTGGGAATACCCCGCGCTCGGATCGCCGATTTTTTCGAGCAGTACGTCCACCGCCATCGAGGCCATGGTTTTCTTCGGCTGTTCGATGGTGGTGAGGTTGATCTTGGGCAGGTCGGTGTACATGATGTTGTCGAAGCCGATCAGCGATAGATCCTCGGGTATGCGGATGCCCGCTTCCTCGGCGGCCTCCATGACGCCCAGCGCCAGCGAGTCCGCGGCGGCGAAGATGGCGGTCTGCTTCATGGGCTTCTGGAAGGTGTGCCGTGCAAGCTGATACCCGGCCTGGATCGAGCTGAATGAAAAGCCGCTGTTGCAGAAGGCGGGCTCCATGCCGAGTTCGCGGCAGGCGTCCACATAGCCTTCCGCGCGCAGCTGATGCGTCATGCTGTTCTTGCGGCGGCCGAGGTAAAGGATGCTCCTGTGCCCGAGGGAGTAGAGATACTCCGTGCCCAGGCGCGTGCCGCGGTAGTTGTCCACGGAAATGTAGCTTTCGGGCACATCGCGCAGGTTTTCGCTCATGAAAACCGTGGGGACCTTGGAGATATACGGCCTGAGGTTTTCGTAGGAGTCGGAGCCGGCCGGTACGAGGATGATGCCGTCCACCTGCCTGCCCACGAGCAGCGAGAACACCTCCCGCTCGAGGGCGAGGTCGTGAGAGGAGTTGCACAGCATGAGGTTATAACCCTGCTCCCGTGCGCGCAGCTCGATGTGGTAGGCAAGTTCGCTCATGAACGGGTTGTCGATGTTGGCGACGATCAGGCCGATGAGCTTCGTGCGCCGCATGACCATCGAGCGGGCGACGTAGTTGGTTGTATATCCCATTTCACGGCAGATCTTGAGCACGCGCTCCCGCGTTTCCACGCCGATTTCGGAGCTGCCGGAAAGCGCCCGCGATACGGTCGCGTATGAGACGCCGGCTACCTTGGCGATATCCTTGATCGTGACATTTTTCATTTCAGCAGTACGCTCCGATTTGGTAAAGTAATACGTAAAAATCGCAAACGTTTGCGACTCTCATGTGATATTACACCATCCGCGCCCATTTGTCAACGCGCAAATTCGCGCGTCGGTCTCGGGGCACTCCGGCCGGAAATCTCCGTATTGAAGCGGATTATCATTGACAAACCGCAACGGGCGCATTACAATAACAGTGTTTGATTCATATCGCAAACGTTTGCGGGAGATTGAGCCATATCAGTCGGCGAGGTGACCCATGATCCAAGCAGTCCTGTTTGACATCGGCGGTACGCTCCACACCGTCACGAACACCCCGGCGCTTGCGCGGGCGTTCGCGCGGCGTCTCATAGACCGGCTCGCGGTATACGGCATCGTCATTCCGACGCCGCCGGAGGAGTTTGCCAAAATGCTCCACGAGAACGCGGAGGAGTATAAGCATTGGAGCGAGAAGAGCCTTCGGGAATTGCCCGCCCCGCGCATCTGGAACGAATATTACCTTCGGCAGTACGGCATCGGCGAGGAGGCGCTCGCCCCCATCGCGGAGGAGCTGAGCTTCCTTTATGATTACGAGCGCGTGTGCAACAAGAGGCGGCCGCGCCTGGCGGAAACGATGCGGGAACTGCGCGCCCAGAACGTGCGCATGGGCATCGTCAGCAACATCATCTCGACCTCCTTCGGTCCACACATGGCGCTCGAATACGGCATCGCGGAGCACATGGAGTGCATTGTGATGTCGAGCGTGACCGGCTGCCGCAAACCCGGCGCGGAAATCTTTGAAATCGCGATGCGCGAGCTCGGCGTGACGAGGGGCGAAACCGCCTATGTCGGAGATACCATTTCGCGCGACGTGCTCGGCGCCAGGAACGCCGGCCTCGCGCTGATGATTCAGATCAGGAACCCCGCCATCGCGCACAGGGACGCGGCATACGTTAAAAAAGGCCCTGAGCCCGACTTTTTGATCGACGAGCTGTACGAGATTCCCGCCATTATGCGGGAGTACAATGCAACCCATCATTGAAACGGAGGACACAAGCATGATCGACACCATCTTCTTCGACATCGGCAACACGCTGCGCGTAGTCGTGAAGGACAGCGAATTCTCAAAGGCCGCCGAGGACGAGCTCGTGCGGCTTGTGGGCACGGCGGAAGAGCGCGGTGCGTTTTTTGAAAAGCTTCAGGCGAACTGGGAAAAGTACCGCAAGTCCGCCAAGGGCGGCGCGCTCGAAGCCTCCGAGATGGAGCTGTGGAGCCAGCACCTTCTGCCCGATTATCCGACGGAGCACATCTGCGCCGTCGCGGGCAGGCTCACGCGCCTGTGGCGCGATCACGACGGAAGAAGGGTCGCGCGGCCCGATGTGAGGGCGACGCTCGAGGAGCTCGACCGCCGCGGCTATACGATGGGCATCATCGCCAATACCATTACCGAGACTGAGATTCCGGACTGGATGATCGAGGATAAGGTCGCGCATTACTTCAAGACCGTCATCCTCTCCTCCAAGGTGCGCCTGAGGAAACCCGATCCCGCCATCTACAACCTCGCCTGCCGCGCCATCGGAAAGCCGCCTGAGAACTGCGCCTATATCGGGGATAACCCGATCCGCGATGTGGAAGGCACGCGCGTTGCGGGCTGGTCGATGATGATCCGCATCGACGAGCCCGAGACCATCAAAAACGAGCCGCAGGAGATCAAGTCCCGCGCGGACCATACGATTACCGAAATCTCCGAGCTGCTCGGCATTTTCCCTGATCTTAACAAATGACGGGAGGCGCGCATGGAAAAGGGTTTTGACGCGGTCTTCTACGATCTGGGCGGCACGCTGCGCCTCGTCGAACGGGACGCGGAGTTCGAGGCACGCGCGCGTAGGCGCATCGCGGAGCTTTGCGGGGAGCCGGGCGACGCGGACGCATTCTGCAAATTCCTCGACTACCGCTACGAGGGCTACCGCAAGTGGTGCTTTGAAACCATGCGCGAAGCGCCGGAATGGGAGTTGTGGAGCAAGTGGCTCGCGCCCGAATACCCACGGGAGCTCATCGTCAAAAACGCGGTGGAGCTCACGATCGAATTCCGCAACAAGGACGGGCGGCGCGTGGTTGCGAAGAACGGCGCGCAGTCGATCAGGGATCTCTATGCCAACGGCTACAAGCTGGGCATCATCAGCAATCTCGTGACCTCAAAGGAAATACCCGACTGGCTCGAGCACGACGACCTCGCCGGGTATTTCGGCGCGGTGCTTCTTTCCTGTGTGGAGGGCATCCGCAAGCCCGACCCGCGCATCAGCGAGAAGGCGTGCAGCCTGCTGGGCGTCGAGCCCGCGCGCTGCGCCTACATAGGCGACAACCTCAAGCGGGATGTCGAGGGCACGCGCATGGCGGGATTCGGCATGTTCATCCTCTACACCACCCCGGAGAAGCTCGCCGGGGAAAAGATCACCGACGCGAACCGGCCGGACGCCGTCATCTTCGACTTTGCCGAATTGAAGGAGCTCTTCCCCAAAGCGCCCGAGGTGGCGTGGGAGAAGGTCAGAAAGGCCTGATATGAACCAGGATATTCGCGCGATCTTCCTCGACCTTGGCGGGACGTTCCGCATCGTCACGCCCGACGGGGCCTATACCTCGGCCGCGAAAAAGCTCAT
>DATMYG010000043.1:0-10029 GCA_035561055.1 Clostridia bacterium
TGCCAGCCTGTCACGCTGGAGGTCAGGGGTTCGAGCCCCCTCCGGGTCGCCAATCTGCCTCGGTAGCTCAGCTGGTAGAGCAAGGGACTGAAAATCCCTGTGTCGGTGGTTCGACTCCACTCTGAGGCACCAAACGCGGGAGTAGCTCATTCGGTAGAGCGCTGCCTTGCCAAGGCAGAGGTGGCGGGTTCGAGCCCCGTCTCCCGCTCCAAAGCTTTGCGGATGCTATGCGTCCGCAGAGCTTTGGAAATGGATAAGAAAGGCAACCTGACACGAGCGCAAACAGTAAATGTGGCACCATAGCCAAGCGGTAAGGCAGAGGTCTGCAAAACCTTCATCCCCGGTTCGATTCCGGGTGGTGCCTCCAGCGAGAAAACACCTGTAACAGGTGTTTTCTTCATTTCGGCACCACCCTTCATTGAACCGTTTTTTACAAGAATGTTCCGCCGCCGGGGTACGGCGTCGGAACTGACCCACCTGCGGGCAGGCCCCTGAGTGATGCCTCCAAGAGAAAAGCCTCGCTCCGAAACCATAAATCCGGCAACCTCGAATTTTAAAATGGGCAGCAAAAGGCCCCCGCCTTTCGACAGGGGCCAAGCAGAATTAATATCTGCTTTTGCGGCGATCGTTGGGTTGGTAGCAATCTCTGCAATATACAGGTCTGTCGGATGTCGGCCTGAATGGAACTTCGGTTTCCTTGCCGCACTGCGCACATTTTACGGGATACATCTTCCTTGGAGCGCTGCTGCCGTAACGATCCTGTCCGCCGCCCCTCTGGCGATCCTTTTTTGCAGCTCTGCAGTTGGGGCATCTTTGCGGTTCGTTCTGGAAGCCTTTTTCCTGATAAAAGGCCTGTTCGCTTTCTGTAAAAAGAAATTCTGCCCCGCAGTCTCTGCAAGTGAGTACTTTGTCTGCCAAGTAATGAGCCCTCCAAGTTTTTTGATTTGCTATTGTGCAATAGCAGTTTTTAGTATATCACGTTTCCCGAAAAAAGATAATCAAATTTTAGAGAGGGAACAGGACGAAATCGGAAGGAGCGAGAGCGAGTGACACCAACCGGACGGGACGAGCTGACGCGGAATATGCTTTCCGGGTTTTGTTCCCCAATATTCCCGCGGAAACCGGACGGCCGGTCCGATTGCAGCCAACCGACCCCGTTAATTTACATGAGTCGATAATAGCCCTTCACACACGATTTCGCGACTACAACGCGATTTTACGCAAAAACGTGTAACTGAACCCGCGCGCCTTCTCGCGTCAGCTGAAACTCAAAGTCTTGTTGCCCGCATCGAGGACGGCATGGGCGCCGATGGGCAGGATCGCGTGGTTTTTGCCGTGGCCGAAATCGTCGCAGTACGCGACGGGAATGCCGTGCTTTTCTCCGAAGCGCTTAAGCCGCGCCGTCAGGTCCGGATGAACGGGATCGGAATAATGCCCGAAGAGCAAGCCTGCGACCTGATCGATCAAACGGTTCTGCTCGATGCATGAAAGGAGCATGCTGACGATGGCGACGTTGCTGAACCGCTCGTAATCCTCCAGGAACAGGATGTACTTTTTTTGTAGGTCGAGGGCGTAGCGCGGGTTGTTCATAAGCAGCGCCATGTTCCACGAATACCCCCCGACGAGCGTCCCCTCGCACACCCCTTCCTTAAGCGTGCGCCATTCGCTGTTGGGAACAAACCGCTTCACATCCCCCCTGACGATGTGGGAGGTAAACTGCTCGTAATCGTACTGCCGCAAATCCTCGAACTCGCCGGGAGTCTGGCCGTAGTACGTCGTCAGGCCGGTCATCGCGTAGATGGCGTTCAATATCGACGTTCCGTCGCTGTAGCTCAAAAAGATCTTCGGATTGCGCCGGATCGCGTCGTAATCGATGTGGGGCAGCAGCTCCAGCGCACCGTACCCACCGCCGAAAAACACCATTCTCACGGTTTCATCAAGAACCATGCCGTTGAAATCCTCCGCGCGCTCCGCTTCGGACGCGAGATAACCATATGTGTCCTTGTAGAGATTTTTGCCCATTTTAACCCGGAATCCCTTGCGCTCGATATTCGCGATGATCTTTGCGTAGATATCCGCCTGAGCGACGTGACTGGGCGAAACAATGCCGATCACGTCCCCTTCCCGCAGCCTGTCCGCCAACATATCCGTCCCTCCTCATTTTTACTTTATGCGTCATAACCCATACAAGGTAGATTATAGCGATTCGGCGGCGGGTTTTCAACGGGATGCATCATGAGACCGGCCCGATCTCCATGTGCAAGTCTTTCTGCTTTTGCCGAAAAACCGACTTTTTTCGTTGCCCATGCGCCCGTCTCCTGTGCTATAATAGCCTATCTTACTTGACGGGATTTAATTATAATGTTGCTGCGCTTTCTCTACATCCTCGCCCAATGCACCTGGGGGTTCCCGCAGAGCTTCCTCGGCTTTCTCCTGTTTCTCGCGCTGGGCAGGCAAAAGCACGTATGGCATGGCTATGCGCTCATGACCGTTTTCGACAGCGAGAACGCGAAGCTGAAATGGCCCGGCTGCGTATCGCTCGGCATGTTCACCTTCGTCAACGTCTCAAAGAACGGTTCGGCCGACCCCCGCATCGCCGCACACGAATACGGGCACACTTTCCAGTCACTGCTGCTCGGTCCGCTGTATCTAATCGCCGTCGGCATCCCCTCTTCCCTGTGGGCGCTGCGCTACATGAAGAATCGGGCCCAATACGGCGCCAAGGGCATCGCGTACACCGCGCGTTATCCCGAAAACTGGGCGGAGCATTGGGGACGGCGTGCCGCGCGGCATGCCATAGCTCAAAGCCGAATGGCCGAATAGAATATATTCCTTCCCCACGCTTGACCTGTTATTGCCTGCTTTGATATACTTTGCGGAATATCTTTCGCAGGGAGGCGCGCTTATGCATGAATCCGAAACGGTCAAAAGCTTCTACGACTCCGCGTCGGAAGCCGAGTGGAAGCGCCTCGAGGGGTTCCGCTTCGAGTTTGAAATCACAAGGCGCGTTATGGCGCGCTTCGTCAAGCCCGGCGCACGCATACTCGACATCGGCGGAGGCCCGGGGCGGTACGGCCTTTATTTCGCCGCGCTCGGCCACGACGTGACGCTGGTCGACCTGTCGGACGGCAACATCGCCTTCGCCAAGGCGAAAGCCGCCGAGCTGGGGCTGCCGCTGGCTGCCTACGCGTGCGACGCGCGCGACCTCTCCCGCCTGCCCCTGGCTGAGCAGTACGACTGCGTCTTCGTGATGGGGCCGCTCTACCATCTGTTTGAGGAGCGCGACCGCGAGCGGGTCGTGCTGGAGGCAAAGAAGCGCCTCGCGCCGGGCGGCGTACTGTTCGCCTCGTTCATCTCTCTCTACGGCGGGCTGAACTATTACCTGAGCGATTGTCCGGAAGAGATCGTCAACGAGCCCGCGATGGACTACTTCGACCGCATGGCCGAGGGGCGGACATGGCACGGCAGGGCATTCACGCTCGCGGCCTTCGTGGAATGCGAAGAGATAGAGCCGTTCTTTGAGCGCCTCGGCTTCGAGAAGCTGACGCTATTCGGGCAGGAGGGCGTCGCCGCGACGCGGCTGACGGATATCGAGCGCGCGCCGGAGGAAATTCGGCAATTCTACCTCGATCTTTCCCTTCGCCTGTGCGAAAAGAAGGCATATTATGCCTACTCCTCGCATATGATGTACGTCGGCAGGGCGAAGGCGCAATAAACGCCGCAATGAAACAGACCCCGCGCTTCGATCGAGGCGCGGGGCTTTTTACATTCTTATAAGATTGATCCGACGCGCGGCGAAGCCCTAGCTGACCAGAGCGGCGCCCTCGCTGTCGATCTCGAGGGGCAGCACGCGCCATTTCCCCGCGAGCGGGGCGACGGCCCTCTGCGCCTTTTCGGGGAAGGCCGGATCCCTGTAGATGCTCATGCAGGTCGAGCCGGAGCCGCTGATGTAGAAGGCGACGCAGCCCACATCCTCCGCCGCGGCCTTGAGCGCGTCGAAGCCGGGGATGAGCTTTTTCCTGTACGGTTCGTGCAGTTTATCCGAAACGGCGCGGCGGATGGTTTCATCGTTTCCAGAGCCGAGCCCATTGATGAGCGCCAACGCGTGCGCGACGGTATACGCGGCATCCTCATGCAAAACGGTCTTCGGGAGGGCGGCGCGCGCCTTCTCGGTGTTGGTCATGAACTCCGGAATGAACGCGCAGAGCTTGAGTCCGTCCGCGACGGGGCAGCGAACGGCGTACGGCCTCCCGTCGTACACCAGCGCGGAGGTGAAACCGCCGTAGATAGCCGCGGCAAAGTTATCCGGATGCTTCTCGAGCGTGTTCGTAATCTCGAGCAGCACTTCCTTATCCAGTTCCCTGCCGTGCAGCGCCGCCGCGCCCATGATGCCCGCGACGTACATGGCGGCCGAGGAGCCGAGCCCGCGCGAAATGGGGATGTCGCTCTCGATATGGATGCGCACGCCGTCCCCGCCGACGCCGAGGCGCGCGAGCGCCGCACGGTACGCGATATAGACGAGGTTGTCCTCGTTGCAGTATTGTTCATCCGCGCCGGTAATCAAAAAACCGCGCTCCGCCCTTTCCATGCTCACACGGGCATAGAGTTTGAGCGCAATGCCCAAGGTATCGAACCCCGGGCCCATATTTGCGCTTGTCGCGGGTACGCGTACCGTAATCATAGTTCCACTGCCTTTCTTGCGACATAGCCGAACACGTCGGCAATGTCGATGACGTCCGTATGCCTTTCGCGCGCGTCCCGCAGGCCAGAAAGGGCTTTGGGAACGGGAATTGCGCTGATTTTAGAAAGCTTATCCATCGCCTCGAAATCGTCCCCCGCCTCTTCGCCCGAGACTGCGCGCAGCACGGCCTGGGGAAATTTATATGCGGAAGCGGTCGAGAGCACGACCATGGGCCTTTCCCCACGCTTTTCCTTTGCGGCGTTCCATGCGACGGCGGTGTGCGTATCCATCAGGTAGCCGTGCCCCTCGAAAGCGCCGCGGATCGCCTCAAACGCGGTGGCGTCGTCACACGAATAGGATGAAAACGCTTCGCGGATGCGGAAAAGCATGTCGGTTTCGATTTCGTAGCGACCGTCGTACGCGAGTCGGCGCATGAGCTGGCGCACGTACGGGGCGTTGCCGCCGCACTCGTAATAGAGCAGCCGTTCGAGGTTGGACGAAACGAGGATATCCATGCTCGGCGACGCGGTTTTATGAAAGGGCCTGCGCCTGTCGTACACCCCAGTGTCGATAAACTCCCTGAGCACGTCGTTGCGGTTGGAGGCGCACACGAGCCTGCCCACGGGCAGCCCCATACGCCCGGCCAGATACCCCGCGAGGATGTCTCCGAAGTTGCCCGTGGGAACGGAGAAATCCACCTCGTCCCCGAAGCGCACGGTGCCCGCGCGCACGAGGTCGCCGTACGCCTTGAAATAATACATCACCTGAGGGGCGAGCCTGCCGATGTTGATGGAGTTCGCGCTGGAGAGTTTTATCCCCGCGGGCAGGGCGTCCTTTTCCTCGCTCGCCCTCTGGAACACGCGCTTGACGGCGGACTGCGCGTCGTCAAAATTGCCGCGCACGGCGCATACGGCGACGTTTTCGCCCCGCTGCGTAACCATCTGCGCGCGCTGGATCGCGCTGACGCCGCCGTCGGGATAAAATACGGCGATTTTCGTGCCGGCCACATTCTCAAAGCCGGAGAGCGCGGCCTTGCCCGTGTCCCCGCTGGTGGCGGTCAGTATCATGGTGTCGCCCGTTTCGCCCTCGAGCGCCTTGGCCTCGTTGAGGAGGTGCGGCAGCGCGCACAGCGCCACATCCTTGAAGGCCAGCGTCGGCCCACGGAAGAGCTCGAGCACATAGAAATCCCCCACCCGGACGAGCGGAGTGATATCGTCCGTTTCAAACCGGTCGACGTACGCCTTATGAACGATGCCACTTATGGCTTCGCGCCCGAAGCCGGGCAAAAGGGCGAAGAGCACCTCGGCGGCGATCTCCCGCGCCCCCATCATGCAGATGCTTTTCGCGTCGACAAGCGGCAGGTAGCGCATCGCATACAGCCCGCCGTCCTCCGCCAGGCCGTCGATGATCGCCCGGGCCGCCGTGCGGCCCGGAGCGTCGCTGCGCGTGTTTCTGTAGAGTTCCATCGCACCCTCCGAAAGGGTATTGTAATTCATTGCTTGATATGATACATTGTCTTTCATTGAAATACAAGTGTTTTTGTCTTTATTTTGAAAACAAGTGTCTTTGAATGGATGACATTGGAAGGAGATCGGACATGAACATCGCGATTATCGGATTCGGTACGGTGGGCACGGGCGTGTACGACGCGGCAGAGCGCACAAATGGGGCGGTCAAGGTGGTTCGCATCCTCGATATCAGGACGGTTCCCGGCTTTGAAAAGCTGATCACCCCCGATATCGAGCAGATCGTGGGCGACCCCTCGATCGACCTCGTCGTGGAAACGATGGGCGGCGAAGAGCCCGCCAATACCTTCGTCATGAAGGCGATCGCGGCCGGCAAGCACGTCGTAAGCGCGAACAAGCAGCTCATCTGCGCCAAGTACGCCGTCCTCATGAACGCGGCGGCGCAGCACGGCGTGCAGCTGCGCTTTACCGCCTCCGCAGGCGGCGGCATCCCCTGGCTGTATAACCTTCGCCGGGCGAAGCGCTGCGACGAGATACTTGAGATCTCCGGCATCGTCAACGGCACAACGAATTTCATACTCGATGCGATGAACACGCGCGGCGAAGACTATGCGGACGCGCTTAAAACCGCGCAGCAGCTCGGCTACGCCGAGGCGAACCCCGCCGCGGACGTCAACGGCTACGACGCGCAGAGGAAGTGCGCCATCAGCGCGAGTATCGCTTTCGATACCGTCGTCGAGGAGGGCATGGTGCCGACCGAGGGCATACAGCACTTCGGCCGTGCGGCGGCGCACGCCATACAGGAACTGCCCGAGACGAAAGGAAGGGTCGTGAAACTTCTCATGCACGCGGGCAGGCATGGGGACGGCGTCTTCGCCTACGTCGCGCCCGCGCTCGTGCGCGCGAATTCGCTCGAGGCGAACGTTCCTTCCAACTTTAACCTCATCACGTTCAGGGCGAAGTACGTGGGCGTACAGAGCTACTTCGGACAGGGCGCGGGTAAGGATCCGACAGGCACCTCGGTCGTGCAGGACATCCTCGACATCGCCTCCGGCTCCCTGAGCGGCGCGCCGGCACAGGGGAAACCCCTTTCGAAGAACGGCGAGGTCGAGCGCGATTTCTTCATATATGACGGGGAGCGCGCCATAGCCGCGCGCATGAATGTGAGCGCGGTGTTCGGCTACGCCGAAAAAGCGCGCGCGCAGGGCAAGCCCGTTTTCTTCGGCGAGATTGCCGACTGATTAAGCTAGTTCCTATTATCCTCCAAGACGAAACCGCCGCGCAGTACTGCGCGGCGGTTTCGCCGTTGCGCGGCGCGGACGGCGTATGATAACATGGAAGCGGCTCACACGCCATCACAATTCGAATGGGAGGACGACATGAGCGGTATTTACAGCGGCATATCCATTGTGCCCGTCGAGGGCTTCCGCATGGCGCGCTACGTCATCATCAGCCCCGCGCCAGAGGACGACGTAAACGCCTATATGGACGCCTGGGCAAAGAAGAGCGGCCTTTTCGACGTGCCGGGCTATGTGCCAAGGAAAATCGGCTGGGATTTCCCCTTCGTTACGGAGGAGCAGCAGAAGAACTTCGGCCTTCGCGGCTACGTCGCGGCGTACATTTTGCCCGAGGGCTTCGAGCCCGCGTGCCCCGGCGCCGAAATCGCGCAGCAGGCGGCCGACACGTACGCGAAAATCACGATTACGGATCCGTTCTTCGCGCCTTTCGAGCGGATTCCCCCCGCATATCAGATGATCATGGCCTATAACCAAGAGAACGGCCTCGGGCCGCATTCCTGGGAGGGCCGCATCTGCTTCGAAGAGGTGCGGGAGGAAAACGGCGTGACGTACATGGACGTGTATTTCCCCGCGGACGCGAAGTAAAGATTTTATTGCATAAGAAAGGAGGGCGACGCCCTCCTTTTTTCCTTATCCCGCCCGGAAATCGCGCGGGCTTTTGCCCGTATACTGGCGAAAGAGTTTATTGAAGTAACCGAGGCTCTCGAAGCCGAGCTTGCCCGCGACCTCGAGCGTGGTCATCGACGTGTTGGCGAACAGGTCGCGCGCGCAGTCGATCTTCGTCGAGGTCAGGTATTCCCGCACGGTGCGCCCCGTGTAGCGCTTGAAGCAGCGGATCACCACCGGCGGCGAGTAACCCGCCATTTCGTACACTTCCCGCGCGGAGCAGGCGACGTGCTCGGGCGAGTGGATCTTCTGCAATAGGTTATTTAGCCACTCCGGCGCGCCGTCGAAAAAAAGGCTGTGTTTTTTATAGAGAAGCGCAATCGCCTGCGCGAGCATCTCGCACACGATGAGCGCGCCGAGCGCGCGCGGATCCTCCCCCGCGTGCAGCAGGTAGTTGAGCTGGCGCGCCCTGTTGACGAAGAAGCCGAGCTCCTCTTTGTTGAGCGTCAGGCAGCGCTCGGCCCCCTCGCCCAGCAGCGCCTCCGACGCGAGTCCCAACGCGGCGCAAAGGGAAGCGAACTTCTCCTCGGTAAAGGACAGGTTGATGTGGATGGAGCGTCCTCCGGGCGCGGGCAGGAACTGGTGGCAGTCCCGCGGACGTATGAAATGCAGCGTGCCCGTGCCAAGCTCCTTCGCTTCGCCGTTGAGCACGTGGGTGATGCGATCGTGCGTAATGATGAAGAATTCGTAGTGGTTGTGATTATGAAGCGAGGTTTCCTGCAGTTCCCACCAGTGGAAGCTCACGCCGTCGCGCATGAGGCGCGCGTTATTGCGGTAATCCACCGTCTGCACTTTGGGCGCGGGCAGAGTTTCCCCGCCCAAGGGGTCGGGGCGCATAGCTCCACCTCCCGACGTTAAATTTCGTTCCTCCTCATTTTATCCGAAGAAAAAAGGTAAAACAAGGCGAAACGCGCGCGGTACGAGAGGAAAATTTAAATTTTCACCCATATTTTAAAAGGATTGGCAGGACCGCCCCGCCCCGGCGTGGTACAATGCAAGTATAAGCATATCCGATAGATAGAGACAATTAAGAAGCGACATGACGACAACGGAACAGCGAAGGGAGATTTTTATGGAGACGACCACGGTACAAGTCCGCCGAACCCGCCCGCTGAGCTACGCGATAGGCATGTTCGGCACATCGATCCCCATCAACATGTTCAAGACGTACGCTGCGATCTTCTACGTCGACAGGCTCAGCTACATCACGACCAAGCAGTTTTCGCTGATCTTGCTCCTTTACACCTTCCTCGACGCGATCGACAACCCGGTCTACGGCTTTTTATCCGACCGGACGCGCTCGAAATGGGGCAGGAGGCGGCCGTGGCTCATTATCGGCGCGCCGCTGCTGGTCGTGTGCTTCATCCTCTTCTACAACCCGCCGGGCTCGCTCGGCCCGACGACGGCGTTCCCGTACATCATGCTCATGTACATGCTCACGGGCACGCTGGATTCCCTCATCAACTCAAACTACGGCGCGCTGTTCCCCGAGCTGTTCCGCACCGAGGCCGAACGCGCGAAGACCAACGCCATGCGCCAGATCTTCCAGTTCGTGGCGATGATCATCAGCATCGCGCTTACGCCCGTCGTAACCGACGCGATGCGCAAGCTTTACGAGTACGTCGCCTGGGTCAATACCCTGCCGCTTACGCCCGCCATCATCAACACCGTCGGCTACTCCTACACGGCGTTCGTCTACGGCGCGCTTGCCATCGGCGTCATCTGGTTCATGACGCTTAACTGCCACGAGAACCTCGCGCTGCAGGAAAAGCCCAAGCCGCAGCTGTGGAAGACCATCGTCACCATCGCCTCGAACCCCAAGTTCTGGTTCTATGGCATCACAAACGCCGCGTTTTTCGCGGGGCTCGGGCTGGTGCAGTCCGGCGTGCCTTTCTATGTGAAATACCATCTGCTCGGC
>DATMYG010000044.1:0-3363 GCA_035561055.1 Clostridia bacterium
AGAGGAAGCGCCTCGACATCAAGGACGCCGTCGCCTTCTACGAAAAGGACGGGCAAATCGACAAGGCAAACCTTCTGCGCTGGCGTAACTTCAATTATTTCGACGTGTATACGGCCGAAGGCTACATGGACTATTTCTATGGGGAAATGGCGCCTTCGACCGACTATTGCGACGTGTTCCGTCTCAGGTACGAGCAGGGCGCGCTTATCATGCTCATGCCGCGCTCCGACGAGCCGGACGTTCCTTCCGATTATACGGAGCTGCCCAAGCTTGCCTTCGTGTTCCGCCAGAGCGACGAGTGGGGCAACCTTATGAAATGCGCCACGGTCAACGAGCTCAACACTATGGTCAAAAATGGCTCCGTGCGCGAGCTTATCCGCGTGAACGAAGCGCTGCACGAGAAGAGCTACGCCTCCGTCGCGGATGGTATCGTTGAAAAAAAGGCGCGCGCGGTGCTCGTTTCGGGGCCGAGCTCCTCGGGCAAAACCACGAGCGCGCACCGCATCGCCACGCAGTTGCGCGTGCTCGGGCACGAACCCATCATGCTCTCGCTCGACAACTATTACCTCGACCGCGATCAGATTCCCAGCGACGAGCACGGCGAGAAAGACCTTGAAAACATCAACACGCTCGACATTCCGCGCTTCAACGCGGACCTCGCGGCGATCCTGCGCGGAGAAGAGGTCGAAACGCCGTTGTTCGATTTCCTCACAGGCAAGCGTGCGCCGCAGGGCCTCGTTGTGCGCGCGAAGGAGGACCAGCCCCTCATCGTCGAGGGCATCCACGGCCTCAATCCCCGGCTTGTGAGCGGCGGCATAGACGAAGGGAAGCTCTTCCGCGTGTACGTGAGCGCGCTGACGACCCTCAATCTGGACGATCACAACCGCATCCGTACGACGGACGTAAGGCTCCTTCGAAGGCTTGTGCGCGACTACAACACGCGCGGCGCGTCGATGGAACGCACGCTCTCCATGTGGCCGAGCGTCAGGAAAGGCGAGGAAACGTGGATCTTCCCCTATCAGGAAAACGCGGACGCGTTCCTCAACACGACCCTCGTCTATGAGATTGCGGTGCTCCGGAAATACGTTTTCCCCCTATTGCAGGAGGTCAGCGCCGAGAGCCGCTGCTTCGCGGCTGCGCGGGACATCGTGAAATTCCTCAACTATTTCCTAGACGCGAACGTCGAGGATGAAATACCGCCCACGAGCATCCTGCGCGAGTTCATCGGCGGATGCACATTCTATCGGGAGGACTGACATGCAAAAGTTCGTATCCTGGAACGTCAACGGTCTTCGCGCCTGCTTGACGAAAGGCTTCGCGGAGTTTTTCGCCTTTATCGACGCGGACATTCTCGCTCTGCAGGAGACGAAGCTCCAACCCGGTCAGGTGGATTTTGCGCCCGAGGGCTATTACTCGTATTGGAACAGCGCCGAAAAGAAGGGGTACTCCGGCACCGCCATATTCACGAAGAAAAGGCCCCTGTCGGTCGCTTTCGACCTGCCGGAGATGGAGAAGCTCGGTTTCCCGAAGGAAGGGCGCATCATCACGGCCGAGTATGAGGATATTTTCTTCGTCGACTGCTACACGCCCAACTCCCAGCGCGAGCTCGTGCGCCTCGAGCACCGTATGGACTGGGAAGACGCGTTCCGCGCGTATCTCGCCGAGCTGGACAAGCGTAAGCCCGTCATACTCTGCGGTGACCTCAACGTGGCGCATCAGGAGATCGACATCAGGCACCCAAAGGCTAACCGGAGGAACGCGGGCTTTACGGATGAGGAGCGCGGCAAGTTCACAGAGTTGCTCGGAGTGGGCTTCACGGACAGCTTCCGCTATCTCTACCCGGACCGCCGGGACGCCTACTCCTGGTGGAGCTACCTGGGCAACGCGCGCGCGAACAACTCCGGCTGGCGCATCGACTATTTCGTCGTGAGCGAGCGGCTCCGCCCCCGCGTGCGGGACAGCGTTATTTTGCCCGAGGTCATGGGGAGCGACCACTGCCCCGTGATGCTCGAGCTCGAGGAAGTATAATTTAAAAGGAGAGAACCTATGGGCTACATCGATCTGAGAAGCGACACCGTCACGCATCCGACGCCGGAAATGCGCGAGGCCATGTACCGTGCCGAGGTAGGCGACGACGTCTACCGGGACGATCCGAGCGTGAACGCGATGGAGGAGGAATCCGCAAGGATACTCGGCACAGAGTCCGCGCTGTTCGTATCCTCCGGCACGATGGGAAACCAGCTTGGCATTATGGTGCATACGCACCGGGGGGACGAGATCATCGCGGGCGCGGAGAGCCATATTTTCACCTCTGAGGTCGGCGGCGCGGCGGTTCTCTCCGGCGCGAACATCCGCCAGATGATCTACCCGAACAGCATTCCGGTGCCCGAGCTCATCGAGGGCGCAATCCGCACCGACGATATACACGACCCGCCGACTGCGCTTATCTGCCTTGAGAACGCGCTTGCCAACGGCCGCGTGGTGCCGCTCGACGTCATGAAAAAGGTCGCGCGCGTGGCGAAAAAGCACAAGCTCCCCGTCCACCTCGACGGCGCGCGGATCTTCAACGCCGCAGTGTCGCTCGGGTGCGAGGCAAAGGACATTATGAAGCACGTCGATTCCGTATCCTGCTGCCTGTCCAAGGGCCTCTGCGCGCCCGTCGGCTGCGTGTTTGCCGCGAGCCGCGAGAAGGTCGAGCGCGCGCGCAAATACAGGAAGATGCTCGGTGGCGGCACGAGGCAGGCGGGCATCCTCGCCGCCGCGGCGCTGATCGCCATACGGGATATGCCCAAGCGTCTTTGGGAAGACCACGAGAACGCGGCGTATATGGCCAGACGGCTCGCGGAGCTGCCCGGCATCGAGGTTGATCTTTCAAGCGTTCAGGTTAACATCGTGTTCTTCAACATCGCGCGCCCGCGCGCCATGCTGGACGCCATCCCCGCCAAAATGAAGGAGCTCGGCGTGCTCGTCAATCCCGAAGAAAACGGCATGATGCGCTTCGTCACCCACTATGGCGTCGCGAAGCAGGACGTGGACCGCGCGATCGACGCCTTCGCGCAGGTCATCGGCAAGTAAAACGCCAAGCATAGCAATACAGGGAGGTGCGATATGAAAACCAAGGTATGGGCGCATAGGGGTGCGTCCGCTTACGCGCCGGAGAACACCATCCCGGCCTTCAAGCTGGCCATCGAGATGGGCGCGGACGGCGTGGAGCTCGATGTTCACATGAGCGCCGATAAGAAGCTCATGGTCTGCCACGACGAAACGGTGGACAGGACCTCCAACGGCTCCGGCCGCATCGTGGATATGACCTGCCAGGAGCTCAAGCAGCTCGATTTCTCGAACGGGATGGAAGGCTTCGCC
>DATMYG010000045.1:0-12997 GCA_035561055.1 Clostridia bacterium
AGGCCCACGTCGTTGGTGATGCCCTCGTCCTCCCCCGTCTTGTTGGCGACGTCCACATGGCGCGGCAGGGACAGCGGCAGCTTGCCGCCCAGACGCTGCGCGAAAAGGATGCCGAGCATTTCGGCGGACGCTTCCTTCGAGACGAGCTCGCCGCGCCAGATCATTTCGAGGAGCCTGCCCATGTCCGCGGCGCTGACGCGGTTCTCTATGCCGCGCGCGGAAGCTTCGGCGTCGAACAGCAGCCTGTTGAGCCGCGTCCCCGCGAGGCCGAGAGCGGTAAGGTAAGCGTTGACCGCATCCATGCCGAGGCGGCGGATGACGAGGTTGGTCGCCGTGTTGTCGGAGAGGACGATCATGAGCTTGACGAGATCGAGGAAGGTGACCTCCAACCCGTCGTGCAGCTCGTTGAGCGCGCCGCAGCCGGGGAGTTTATCCTCCGGTCGGATAGCGAAGCGCTCCGCCCGTCCGACAAGGCCCGCTTCCATTTGCCGGAAGGCCTCCGCCATAACAGGCAGTTTGATGACGCTCGCCGCGAGCAGGGGCATCTCGCCGTTTTTCTCGAATATTTCCCCCGTGGCGAGGTCTTTGAAGTAGAAGCCGACCTTGCCGCCCAGCGGAGCGAAGGTCACAAGTATAGAAGGATCCATATCGTTCTCCTTATGAGCACCCGGACGGATAGCAAGTCCGCCCTTGCCTATTCCTTCGGACTGCGAAGGTAATCGAGTATCGCCTTGACCGTACGCTCCGGCACGTCGAGGAAGCTCTCCCGCTCGGATATCGCGCCCAGCTCGTGCGCGTCCGAGGAGTACAGCACGTGGTAGCGCCAGGTTTCGGCGCTCTCCGGCACGGGCAGGGCGCGGTAAACCTCGATTGAGGTAAAGCCGACGTCCGGCGGGATGAAGCCGAGATTGTACAAAACGGAATTCGAGGTGCGGTTGACATGCGCGGGCACGGGCACGCCGCCGTGGGCTCGGCAGAGCGCCGCGAGCTCCTCGATGGAAAGATCGGTGGACTGGATCAGAAGCTTCGGCTCCGTTCCAACGATTTCGTCACACTCGTTCATGACGGTCTGTTCGCCAAAGAAAGCGGGTAGGTTGGGCTGGTCCGGCAGGCGCGCGGTCAACTCCTCCCCCAATAGAAGCGCGGCCCCGACGGTAGGCAGGTAGCAGAGCACATGCACCTCCTCACGCGTTTCGGCCTCGATTGCGGGCAAAAAGAGTATGCCCAGCTCCTCTGCGGCTTTTTGCACGGCGAGCAGATTTTTCGCGCTGTTGTGGTCGGACACGGCGATAACGTCCAGCCCTTTGAGGCGCGCCATGTTCACGATGTTGTTCGGCGTCATGAGCATATCCGCGCAGGGGGACAGGCACGAGTGGATGTGCAGATCCGCCGCGAGCTTCACTTTTTTACGCCTCTATTCCCGCTTCGTACATCAGCCCCGCGATCTTGTAGGCGGACAGCGGCGAGGAGATCACGGCCACGCCGACCTCGTCCGCCTTTGCGAGAGATACGGCGTCCGTCTCGACGTTTTCCGGCCAAATCACGCAGGCCATATCGTGCAGCGAGGCGATGGCGATCACATTGAGGTGCGTCTGCACCGTAATCCACGCGCAGCCCGTGCTGCCGCGCGCCATGACCCAGCTCAGCAGGTCGCAGGCGCAGCCGCTTTTTATTTCGTTGTCCCCGTGTGTGGAGAGCACTTTGCCCTCGATTTTCTTCGCGAGGTCGTTGACGGTCATAGCAGCCTCCGATTTCATCCCCGTTTATTGGCTCCGGCCAAATCCACCATCTCCTGCGCCATCTGGCGCACCTTGTCGCGCAGCTTGAAGATGCAGTCCATCTCGACTGCGCTGCCCTTGACGATATCCTCCGCGAGCGTGCGGCAGGTAGGCGAGCCGCAGGAGCCGCAGTCCAGCCCCGGCAGCGTGCGCGCGATCGCCTCGAGCTTCTCCGTCATGCGCGCCGCCTCGACCACGTCGTCCGAAAGCTTGAGGATGTCGTGCGGCAAAAAGGGTTTTTCGAAGCGGATAAGCTCCGAGTTGATATAGCTTTTCACATGCTCGTCCGTTTCCAGGTCCATGCGCGGCTGGGAATAGGCGATCCTGCGGTTGCGGTTCTTGGCGACGAACTGGTTCTCGAAATTCAACGGGCCGCCGATGCAGCCGCCGCTGCACGCCATCGCCTCGAAGAGCTGCAGGTCGCGCAGCCTTTCGTTCTCGATTTCCTCCAGGCACTGGATGATCGAGTACACGCCGTCCGCCGCGAGGTAATGCTCCGTGCCTACCGCCACCGAGAAGCCTCCGATGGCCGCCGCGCCGATGCCGAACGCGCCTGCGGGATGCATGACGGCCTTCGGCTGGTCGCTCACCTTGCCCATAAGGGAGATGACCTTCGCGTACATGTCGCGCGAAGCGAACACGCCGTCAAGCTCGCTCTTCTCAATGCCAAGAGGGCTCCTCACGTGCGTCGTCTCCGCGGCGCAGGGAGAAATATAGTATGCGCCAACCTGCTCAAAGGGTACGCCCGCGGCGGCCGCGAACTCACGCTTGGCGATGCGCGCGGCGACCTCGTTGGTCGGCAGGAAGGGTGAAAGATTGTCGATCAGGTTCGGGTAGAGCGCGGCGACGAGCCGCGGTACCACCGGGCAGTTAGTTGAAATCAGCGGGAAGACTGCGTCCGAGGTCTTGAGATAGCGCCGCGTCGCCTCCGCGACAATCTCTGCGGCTTTCGCTTCCTCATAAATGGCGTCGAAGCCCATCGCGTACAGCGCGGGGAAAAGCGCATCCGGCGCGGTCACGTTACGGAACTGCGCGTAGAACGAGGCTGAAGGGATGCAGATGTTGTATTTGAACTCGCCCAGCGCCTCGAGCGGCGTCGTCACCGACACGACCGCGTGGTGGTGGCAGTAAACGATGCAGCGCCCGCAGTCGATGCAGCGGTCCGGCAGCACGCGCGCCTTGCCGTTCTGCACACGGATGGCCTCCGTAGGGCAGGTTTTGATGCAGCTCGTGCAGCCGACGCATTTGCGCTTGTCGATCCTTACGGAATGCGTGTACATCATTTACCTCCGTCGTTTTGCGCGAGCCTGTAGCGCGCCGTGATGGTCGTGCCCGCGCCGGGCGCCGAGTCAATGTCGAACTCGTGGCTGTGGCGGCGGATGTTGGGCAATCCCATACCCGCGCCGAAGCCCATATTGCGCACCTGTTGGGATGCGGTTGAATACCCTTCCTGCAGGGCGAGGGCGATATCTGGAATGCCGGGGCCGCAGTCCGCGCTCGTCAGCCGCAGCCTGTCCGGGAAAATCTCAAGCGTCAGATTCCCGCCGAGAGAATGGATGACGAGGTTCAGTTCCAGCTCATAGGAGGCGATGGCGATATCCCGTATGACGGCGGGATCGACGCCCATGCGCTTGAGCGTGCTTTTCATCGACCGGGAAGCATCCCCCGCCGTTGTGAAGTTGCCCGCTTCGACCCGGTAGCACTCGCGATAAATCGGCTCCGTCATATTACCTCGAGCAGCTGCGAAGACCCGCCTCATACAGAAGCCCGCAGGCGGTGAAGAGGGTCTTGTCCGTATGCAAGAGAATCAAACCCAGTTCCTGCGCGCCGCCAACGATCTCCTCCGGCACGGTTTTGCCGCGCACGAACACGATGCAACGTATATCGAGCATCTCCACCGTACGGATCACATGCTGGTTGACGGTGCCCGTGAGCACCAGCGTGCTCTGGTCGAGCTGGTAGGCGAGCATATCGCTCATCATGTCCGCGCCGAAGGCGGAATCGATCTCGACCTGCTCGAGATGCTCGTCCCCGCAGAGCACGCGCGCGTCCAGTATCCGCATGATTTGTGAAGCCTTCACTTCATGTTCCCCGCTATCCCGCCAGCGCCTCCGTCAGGGTGGCGTATTGGTCTGTAATGTTGAGATAAGTATACTTCATCGATGCGGAAAAATCCACAGCGCTTTCGTATTCGCCGTTCGACAACGTTTCCAGCGAAGCCTTGATGCCTGCGTACGCGTCGAGTATTTTTGAGAGCGCGCCGCCGTCGGGCGCGAAGGATGCGAGCGGCCCCATCGCGTTTTCAAGCGTCGCGAGGATTTCGCTGGCTTTCGCCTTGCCGTCGGCGATGGCGAGGCCGTCCTTGTCGAAATCGATGCAGGCTTGGGCAAGGCTTTTCCTCGCGTTTGCGAGCGCCTCGAAGCCAGTGCTGACGCCGGCCATGCTCTCCTCGGGCGCGGTCACCTTGAATACGGCGGATACGGATTCGAGCGTGTAGATCGTGCAATCCGTTCCTTCGCTCACAAGGCGATCCTTGACGCTTTTGGCGCTGTCGTAATCCTCGTAACCGGAGGCCATGACGCGGTAGCGCGTCTGCCCCGTGGACGCGTCCTCGATGACGAATCCCGCCGCCCCGCGGGCCTGCAAAGAAGCCGCTTCCACGTTGGCGTTTTCCAGCGAGGAGAACACGCCCATCTGCAGCATGTAGCACGACACGCCCGGGAAGGTCAGCTCCGCGCTCACGGGCTTGGCATCTCCCTCGGAGAGGTCCAGCGCGGTCGCGCCCGAATCCGTCGGGGCCGGCTCATTGCCGACGGTGTCGTCCGGCGTATCCTCCTGCCCGGTCTTGTCCCCCGCGAAAAACGCGATAGCGGGCGCCATGACGTTCTTTGCCACCCACTCGCCTGCGGTCGAGGAAGCGATGATGTAGATGATCCCGGCGAGGAGCATCAGCGTGATGACCGCACCGCCCGCCGATCCGCCGCCGGACGATCGCGCGGATCTGCCCCTGTATTTCGCTCTCGCGCGCCTTCTCCTGCGCCTGTATTCCATAGATACCTCCATGAACGCATAGGGTTTGGCTATACTTATGAGCGTTGTCCAAAAAACTTTCCAATCTTTGCATTCGGCGATAATTTGTTTTAGAATAGCCCTATGGACCATCGCGCGCATCAGCCGAATATCCGTCTCGCGCCGCGCCTCGCACAGGCGCTCTCGATGCTGCCGCAGTCGCATATGCTCGTCGACGTCGGCTGCGACCACGGCAAGCTCTGCCTCGCGGCTTTGTTCGAAGGGAAGGCGTCGCGCGTTGTCGCCGTGGACGTGAGCGAAGCTTCCCTTGCGAAGGCGCGGACAAATTTCGATAAATTTGGCCTTTCGGCCGAATTCGTGCGCGCGGACGGCATCGCTTTCCTCGATCCTGCGGATAGCGGGGATTACACGGCCGCGCTCTGCGGCATGGGCGGCGAGCTCATCGCGGATATCCTCGCGCGGGGCGAGTCCGCCGCAAGAGCCGCGCTGGCGCTCGTTCTGCAGCCGATGGGCGGCGAGAGGGAACTGCGCGGCTGGCTCTTCGCCAACGGCTACGCCATCCTCGACGAGGACACAGTCCTCGACGCGGGCAGGTATTACCAGCTCATCCTGGTGCGATGCGAGCCGAAAAGCGTCCGTGCGTACCGGGACGAGGTGCTCCTGGAGTTCGGCGCGCTCAACTATGCCCGGCGGCCGGACGCCCTCAGGGGCTTGCTGGAGAAGGTGTATGCGAGCCGCGCGCGCCGCATGGAACGGGCAAAGCGGAGCGGGGCCGTTCCCGCGTCGCTCGAGAGCGGCCTTGCCGGGGTGCGAAGGCTGCTCGATCATTGGGAGGATCAACCATGAAGCTGAACGATTTTTTGCAGGCAATGGAAACCGTCGCGCCAAAGGCGCTCGCGCTGGATTTCGACAACGTCGGACTGCTCGTCGGCCCCGACCATGACGAAATCCAAAGCGTCCTCGTCGCGCTCGACTGCACGCCCGCTACGGCGCAGGAAGCCGTCGAATCCGGCGCCGATCTGCTGCTTGCGCACCACCCGGTCTTCTTCGGCGGGATCAAGCGTTTGCTGCCGGACGACCCCGAAACGGCGGGCGCGTACATCCTCGCGCGGCACGGCGCCGGGCTATTCGCGGCGCACACGAACCTCGACGCGGCCGAGGGCGGCGTCAACGATGCGCTCGCGGCGGCGCTTGGCGTGACGTCCCCCACGCCTTTCGGCGCGGATGGCATGGGGCGCGTCGGCTCGCTCGCCCATCCGCGCAAACTGGACGATTTTTCGCGGTTCGTATCAAAAGCGCTTGGTACGGCCGTACGCGTGTGCGGCGAGGGTGAAAAAACTGTTTTCCGCGCGGCGATGATCGGCGGAGCCGCGGGAGAACGCTTCGAAGAAGCGGCACAGGCCGGCGCGGACGTATACGTGACGGGCGAATGCAAGCACCACCACGCGCTCGCGGCCGCGGCGCTCGGCATCGCCGTGATCGACGCCGGGCATTACGAAACCGAAAGCGTCGTACTGCCGCATTTGATAAAACGTTTACAGGAGCTGACGCCTGGTGTACAATATCATTTGACACGTCGCGAAAAACCGTCCCTGCGAAAGCTCTGACGGCTTTTGGCGTCCTAGTGTGAATACCGGAGGTGGCAACATGAAAAAACTCGACGCGCTGTGGAAATACCAGCAGACGGAGCTCGCCCTCGAGCGGTTGGATAACCGCGTGAAGACGACGCCCGCGAGGCTCAAACTTAACAAGCTCCACGCTTACCTGACCGATCAGCAGAATTCCATCGGTACAATCCAGAAGAACATCGAATCCCGCAAGGGCTCCGTGGACAAGCTCGCCGCGCAGGTAGAGGAGTTGGAGCATAAATACGAGCTGGAGGTCTCCGAATTCAACGCCATGCAGGGCGACGAAGAGGTGACTGCGGCCGAGATGACGGAAAGCCGCAAATCCGTCGAATCCCTGATGACCCGCATGGACAGCGCCCGCCGCGAGCTGTTCGACACCCTTGCCTGGATCGAAAAGGCGACGGGCGATTATAAGGACACCTACGCCAAGGCGGCCAAGGCCAAAAAGGAATACGACGAGGTGCGGACCCAGTGCGAGGAGGAACTCGCCGAGGCGAAACCCAAGACAGAGGAAGCCAAGCATGCGCTCGCCGCGGCTGAGGCGAGGGTCGATCCGGCGCTGATGGAACGATACAAAAAAATTAAAAACCATCATGCCGTACCGATCGCCAAGGTGGAAAACGATCAGTGTGGCGGCTGCAACATGGCGCTTTCCACCACGACCGTCAAGCGCGTCGCCTCGGACGAGGAAATCGTCGAATGCGAGAACTGCGGGCGGATATTGTATACGGAATAATTAACAATGGACAATTGACAAGCGGAAACGGGAGCAATTGACTGTTGACAAAACGGAACGCGACAAACGATAATAAATAAGTTTTCGATCAGGCTATGCAGCCGCGTACGGCGCGCAAGCGATCCGTATGAGGAAAGTCCGAGCTCCACAGGGCAGGGTGCCGGATAACATCCGGCGGAGGCGACTCCAGGGAAAGTGCAACAGGGATATACCGCCGCGCTCCGGCGCGGTAAGGATGGAAAGGCGAGGTAAGAGCTCACCCGCGCGCATGGCGACATGAGCGCGCTGTAAACCCCACCCGGTGCAAGATTGGAATGGGGGCGCATGCGGGGCAACCCGCAGAAATGGCTGCCCGTCAGGCCCCTGATAATCGCGCGAGAGGCGCGGCGACGCGCCTCCAAGATAGATGGCTGCACGCCGGCATTAAGCCGGCCGACAGAACTCGGCTTATTGCCTGATCGGAACCGTGAACCGGCGGCGGGAACTCCCGCCGCCGTTCCTTTCTCCCCTGTTGGAGCATAAAAAAACGGGCGGATGATATCCGCCCTGAAATTCATTGCTGTGGATTCGATTTGCCAATTTTACTCGGTTTCCCCATGCGCGATCTTATAGGACAAGGCGCAGATGCTGTCGCTCAAATGGACGTTTTCGGTAGGAACGGAGGTGGCGAGGTCGGCGGGGACGAAATTCCATATGCCCCTGACGCCCGCGCGGATCATAACATCCGCAATCTCCTGCGCGGCGGAGCGGCGTGCGGCGATCACGCCGATATCGATATCATGCGCGCGGATGTATTCTTCAAGTTCCGCCATGCCCAGCACGGGCTTACCGTTGATGGTCGTACCGATCGCGGCGGGGTCTACGTCGAAGAGCGCCTCAATGTGGAATCCCGTTTCTTCAAAGCCTGCGAAATTCGTCAGCGCGCGCCCAATGTTGCCCGCGCCTGCCACGACGAGGCTGTGCGGCCTGTCGATGGCAAGAATCGCGCGTATCTCCGCGAGCAGGGAGGAAATGTTGTACCCGTACCCTTGCTGGCCAAAGCCGCCGAAACAGTTGAAGTCCTGCCGAACCTGCGAGGCATTGAGATTCATCTGCCGCGCGAGCTGCTCGCTGGAAATGCGCTCGCGCCCCTGCACCTCGAGTATGGCCAGATGCCTGTAATACCGCGGGAGGCGCTTGATCACAGCCTCCGATACCCTCTTGTTCGATCCCATCTCGTCCTCCGCCCCACATGATTCCGGTCATGCTCCGATTCCGGACAGATTCATTATAACAAAGGCAAAGCGCTTGTTCAATCGCTATGCGCCGCGCTGCGGTACGAACGCGTTGATTGTTTTATCCTCCCGCCATTCGCCGAAAACGCCGCAGTGCGCCGCACCCAGCTCGATGTGCAGCATGGCGATGCCGCAATCGAGCCTGCCCCAGCCGAAATTCCACGCGACGTTCTCCACCGCGATCCCCTCCCCCGTCGGGTCGAAGCTCCACGGCTGCGTGTTGACGGCACTGGGCGCGCGCCTTGCGCATTCGATGGCGCAGCGCTTCCATTCGGGCAGCGCATCGAATTCGGCTTTCGGAATTTCGGTCAACTCCTCGATGGTCCTGCGCTTCCGCGCGGCGTAATCTTCCGCGCCGACGCCTATGGAAATAACGCAGACAAGCTTTTCGTCGTGCGCGAGCGGCACGGCCCTTTTGATGCCGCTCTTTGAAAAGTTCGCGCCGAGCCAGCAGGTGCCAAGGCCGAGCGCCGTTGCCTCGAGCACGAACGCCTCGCCGATGTAGCCCGCCGTCTCCGGCCGCGCGCCGCGGCTGATGATGGCTGCGAAAGTGCCCGTCCCCTTGATCTTTGCGCCGAACATTCCGGTGAAGACGGCCTCGTCCCGCACAACTTCGATCGATATACCGCGCGCGGAAAGCCCCGAGGCGGTTTTTTTGAGCGCGGCGAGCTGCTCCTTGCCCGGATCGGCGGCGTAGGAGCGCACGGAGAAGCGCGCCTTCGTCACCCGGTACCATCTCTCCATCGCCGTTTCCATGAAGGAGCCTCCTTGCCCGTTCATTTCCCCTCTTCGAACATCTTTTTGAGGTACTGCCCCGTATAGCTTGTCCCGTTTTCAGCGACCTCTTCCGGCGTGCCGCAGGCGACGAGCGTGCCGCCGCGGTCTCCCCCCTCGGGGCCGAGGTCGATGACGTAGTCCGCGGTCTTAATGACGTCCAGGTTATGCTCGATGACGACCACGGTACTGCCGCCGTCGCACAGCCGCTGCAGGATGGAAAGCAGGCGCTTCACATCGTCCACGTGCAGGCCGGTGGTCGGTTCGTCCAGCACGTAGAGGGTCCTGCCGGTGTCCTTCCTCGAAAGCTCGGTCGCGAGCTTTACGCGCTGGGCTTCGCCGCCGGAGAGCGTCGTCGAAGGCTGGCCGAGGCGGATGTACCCGAGCCCTACGTCGTGCAGCGTTTCGAGCTTACGCCGGAGCTTGGGCAGCGCCGTGAAGAAGCGCAGCGCCTCCTCCACGGTCATGTCGAGCACGTCGGCGATGGTCTTGCCCTTGTAGCGCACCTCGAGCGTCTCGCGGTTATACCGCCTGCCGTGGCACACCTCGCAGGGCACATAGATATCCGGCAGAAAGTGCATTTCTATTTTGATGATACCATCGCCGCGACACGCTTCGCAACGGCCGCCTTTGACATTGAAGCTGAATCTTCCGTTGCTGTAGCCGCGCATGCGCGCGTCCGGCGTACTCGCGAACACGTCGCGTATGAGGTCGAACAGGCCCGTGTACGTCGCCGGATTGCTGCGCGGCGTGCGGCCGATGGGGCTCTGGTCGATGTCGATGATCTTATCGAGCTGATAGACGCCCTCGATTCCGTCGCTCTCCCCCGGCTGCGTACGCGCGCCGTTGAGGTCGCGAAGGAGAGTCTTCTTCAACACCTCGTTGACAAGGCTCGACTTGCCACTACCGGAAACGCCCGTCACGCAAGTGAATACGCCAAGGGGAATCTTTACGCTGATGGATTTAAGATTGTTCGCCCGCGCGCCGCGGATGGCGAGGTACCTCCCGTCGAAATCGCGGCGAGACGCAGGCACGTCGATCTTCTCCCTGCCCGAGAGGTAGCGCCCGGTGATGGAATCCTCGCAGGCGCAGATCTCCTCGAGCGTGCCCTCGGCGACGATGGTGCCGCCCTTCTCGCCCGGGCCGGGACCGACGTCCACGATATAGTCCGCCTCGCGCATGGTTTCCTCGTCGTGCTCGACGACGATAAGAGTATTTCCGAGGTCGCGCATGCCCTTGAGCGTTGTAAGGAGCTTGGCGTTATCCCGCTGGTGCAGGCCGATCGACGGCTCGTCGAGGATGTATAAAACCCCCACGAGGCCGGAGCCGATCTGCGTGGCGAGGCGGATGCGCTGCGCCTCCCCGCCCGAAAGGCTTGCCGCCGCGCGCGAGAGCGTGAGATAATCGAGCCCCACGTCCGCAAGGAAGCCGAGGCGGGAGTCCAGCTCCTTCTCGATCTGCGCTGCGATCATGCGCTCCGTTTCGGTAAGCGTGAGGTTCTTGAGAAATGCGCGTGCGCCGAGTACAGTCATGTCGTTGAGGCCAGCGATAGATACGTCCCCCACGGTCACGGCGAGGCTTTCGGGCCTGAGCCGTTTCCCGCCGCAGTCCGGGCAGGGGATGTTGGACATATAACTCTCGATCTCGCGCTTCATGGCGTCGGACTGCGTCTCGCGGTACCGGCGTTCGAGATTCGGGCAGATACCCTCGAAGGGCTGATCGAGCGTGCCGGAGCCGTACTCGCGGCGGTATTGCATATGCAGCTTTTCGCCGCCCGTGCCGTACAGGATGGCGTTGCGCCCCGCCTCCGGGATATCCCGGAAAGGCGTGTCGAGCGAGAAGCCGTACTTCTTTGCAATGGCTTCGAAGAACATGCCCGCGATGCTCTCATCATTCGCGCTCTGCCAGCCGGTGACGGAAACCGCGCCCTTGGCAAGAGAGAGCGATTCATCCGGCACGACGAGCGCGGGGTCTAGCTTCAACAACGCGCCGAGGCCGCTGCACGTCGGGCACGCGCCGAAGGGGTTGTTGAAGGAAAACATCCGCGGCGTCAACTCCTCGATGCTCACACCGCAGTCCGGACAGGCGTAGTTCTGCGAGAAGAGGGTCTCCTCCCCATCCGCGTCGACCTTCGCAAGGCCGTTGTCGAAGCTGAATGCCGTTTCGAGCGAGTCGCTCAGCCTCCCCTGCACACCGGGGCGTATGACGAGCCTGTCCACCACCACGTCGATGGTATGCTTATATTTCTTATCAAGGGGAGGCACGTCCGCAATGTCGTAGACGACGCCGTCCACCTTGACGCGCACGTAGCCGTCCTTCCTGATCTGCTCGAGCAGCTTCTGGTGCTCCCCCTTCCTCGCGCGCACCGCCGGGGCGATCACCTGCACGCGCGCGCCCTCGCCCAGGCCCATCACCTGATCCACGACCTGGTCGATGGACTGGCGCTCGATGCGCCTGCCGCACTTGGGACAGTGCGGGATGCCTATGCGCGCGTAGAGAAGGCGCAGGTAGTCGTTGATTTCCGTAACCGTGCTCACGGTCGAGCGCGGGTTGTTGGAGGTGCTCTTCTGGTCGATGGAGATCGCCGGGGACAGGCCCTCGATATAGTCCACGTCCGGTTTCTCCATTTGGCCAAGGAACTGGCGTGCGTAGGAAGAAAGGCTCTCCACATAGCGCCTCTGCCCCTCGGCGTAGATCGTGTCGAAGGCGAGGCTGGATTTGCCGGAGCCCGAAAGCCCTGTAAATACGATCAATTTATTTCTGGGCAGCGTGAGGTTCACGTTCTTGAGGTTGTGCTCGCGCGCGCCCCGGATGCGCAGTACGTCGTTCATCTATCAAACTCTCCGTTACTTCCTCGATTTGTTCCTGTGGGGAGACTTGCGGGTCCTCCCGCGCGCCTGTCTGGCGCTGCCCGGCGTGCCGGGCAGGGGCCTCGCATCCTTTTGCGGCGCTTCCCCGGTGAGGGCGAACAGCTCGTCCCTCAGCTTTGCCGCCGTCTCGAAATCCAGCTCAGCCGCAGCCTCGCGCATCTGCGCGCGAACAAGTTCAATGCGCGCCTTGCGCTCCTCCTCGCTCATGTCCGAATCCTCAGGCTTAGCCTTCCTGGAAATCTCCAGCACGCTGTGCACGCTCTTGGTGATGCTCCTGGGCGTGATGCCGTGCTGCTCGTTGAACGCCTGCTGCTTGTTGCGGCGGCGGTTTGTTTCGTCGATGGCAAATCGCATGGAATCCGTGATCTCGTCCGCATACATGATGACGCGGCCGTCCACGTTGCGCGCCGCGCGGCCCACGGTCTGGATCAGCGAGGTGCCGCTCCTGAGGAACCCCTCCTTATCCGCGTCGAGGATGGCGACCAAGCCCACCTCGGGCAGGTCGAGGCCTTCGCGCAGCAGGTTGATGCCCACGAGCACGTCGAACTCGCCCAGGCGCAGGTCCCGTATGATCTCCATGCGCTCGATGGTCTCGATGTCGCTGTGCATGTAGCGTACGCGCACACCCATCGAGTCGAGGTATTCCGTGAGGGTTTCCGCCATCCTTTTGGTCAGCGTGGTCGCGAGCGTGCGGTAGCCCCTCTGCGCCGTCAGCTTCACTTCACTCAACAGGTCGTCTATCTGCCCCTTCACGGGGCGCACCGCAATCTCGGGATCGACGAGGCCCGTCGGGCGGATGATCTGCTCGACGGTCTGCTCGGAAAGGCCAAGCTCATATTCCGCGGGCGTCGCCGATACGCAGATCAATTGGCCGATGCGCTCGTTAAACTCCTCGAACTTGAGGGGC
>DATMYG010000046.1:0-6058 GCA_035561055.1 Clostridia bacterium
CGGTTAATCCCCCCGGGCGTTGAAACTTCGATGACGTCGCCCCGCGCGTGCCCGATGAGGCTCCTGCCCACCGGGGACTCGTTGGAGATGCGGTTCTGGTACGGATCCGCCTCCGCGCTGCCCACGAGCTGGTAAGTGACCTCCTTGCCGCCCTTTGAGAGCAGCTTCACCTTCACCGTCGCGCCGACATCCACGAGGCTGGTGTTGATGGAGTCCTCGTCGATGAGCACGACGTTCTTGAGCATCGCCTCGATCTCGGCGATCTCGTATTCGATGCGCGCCTGTTCGGTCTTGGCGGCGTCGTATTCGGCGTTCTCGCTCAGGTCGCCGAACGCGCGGGCGAGCTTGATCTGCTCCGTGTTCTCCGTGCGCGCCGTCGTTTTGAGGTACTCGAGCCGCTCCTCGTATTTTTTTACGCCTTCGGCCGTCAAATGCACCTGACCCATAGCTTTCCTTTCCTCCGGTTACGTCTCAGTCATTATAATAGGAAGAACAGCCCCTATTCCTCCCGGTGTATTATGTCATTATATGTAAGCGGACATCCTTTGTCAAGAAAGGAGGCTTCGCTTGTACTGTTCGAGCAATTCGACAAGTTCCCGTATGGTTGCGGCGGCGTTCGCGCGCTTTCTTAATTCCGCCGCGCCCCTGAGCCCGCCCGCGTACCAGGCGACATGCTTTCTCAGTTCCGCCACAGCGCCCGGCCCTTTGTCCTCGACATGGCGCCTCGCGTGGGCGATCGCCATGTCGACGCGATCCGCGGGAGCGGGAGGCGCATACGGCGTCCCGTCAAGAGCGGCGCGTATTTCCCGGAAAATAAACGGGTTGCCGCGCGCGCCGCGCGCGACCATCACGCCGTCGCATCCCGTCCGGGCGGCCATGGCCGCGGCGTCCGCGCCCGAGAAGATATCCCCGTTGCCCACGACCGGGATGCGCACCGCCCGCTTTACCTCGGCTATTATGTCCCAGTCCGCGCGGCCTTCATACATCTGCGCGCGCGTGCGCCCGTGCACCGTCGCGAGGGCCGCGCCGGAGCTTTCGGCCGTTTTCGCGAAGGATACGGCGTTGACGTGCTCGTCGTCCCAGCCCTTACGGAACTTCACGCTCACGGGAACGGACGATGCCCCGACGACCGCCTCGATGATGCGCCCCGCGAGGACAGGATCGCGCATCAGCGCGCTACCCTCGCCGTTTCGCACGATCTTGTGCGCGGGACAGCCCATATTGATATCTATGACGGCAAGGCGCGCATCATGCAAAGAGCAAAGCGCGCGCGCGGCCTCGGCCATAATCTCGGGCTCGCTGCCGAAAAGCTGAACGCCGAAGGTTTCCTCCTCCGGCGCGGTTTCGAGCAGGGCTCCGGTATTCGCGTTGCGGTAATGCATCCCCTTGGCGGAAACCATCTCGGTATAGGAAAAATCCGCGCCCAGCGCACGGCACATGCCGCGAAACGTCCTATCCGTGATGCCGGCCATGGGCGCGAGCAGCGCCGGAATGCATCTTTCCTTTGTTAAAAACGGGATCTCGCCCATCACGGCGTCGGGGTTGCCCCGGCAGTCCGAGAAGGAGAAGCCGATGGAACCGGCGCGTACGTCGCCGACGGCGCGGGTGTGAGCAGACTCAAATCCGGCGTGGGCTTGACCTCCGTTTCCGGGTTGATTTCGAGGAGCACCAGCCCGCTGATGTACCAGCGCGAGCCCACCTTGGTGAAGATCACCTGATAGCGCCCGGGCGTCCATTCCGGCAAGGTCGGGGGCGTTTCGTCCTCGTCCGTTTCGTTGGCGGCGGCGTTGATGGCGGCGAGCTTATCGTCG
The DNA here is from genome assembly GCA_035561055.1 of Clostridia bacterium. GTDB lineage: Bacteria > Bacillota > Clostridia > Christensenellales > CAG-138 > Phil1. Next base: position 1,812 of record DATMYG010000046.1, read on the forward strand.
ATCACCATCGTCGCGCGCGCGCTCCAGGGCAGCACAAAAAAGCTTTTTATGTCCACGCGGTAGTCGAAGCTCGCCACGGTGAAGCCCTCGTATTCGCGCCGGTAGAGCGCGGCGTCGTTGCCGATGAAGTCCTCTGTGAAGTACGTGGCAAGCTCGAGCGGCTCGCCGCCCTTGATGATGATTTCGGAGCGCGCCTCCATGCCTTCCGTCACGAGGATATAAAGGTTCGATACGTGCATGCCCTCGGCGAACAGGGCGAGGCACAGCGCCACCACGCCCGCCACGATAATGAGCGTGCGAAGGACATACCAAATGGATCTTCTCGCGATTTTATACCTGTTGCGGGCCATAAGCTCCTCCGTTTGATTATGATAGCACAGGCCGCGCGAATGCGCAACGAAGCGGGCGCCTCGGCCACAATGTGTTTACACGCGGCGCCCGCTTTCGTTACAAGTAATGTGCGAATATATTGACGGTTTCCCTTTATAATCGCGCCGCTTTGCGATATAATGTCTGCGGCGCGCAAATGAATATTCTTATGGAGGAACCCGATGGAAGAGCTCAGAAAAACCCCTCTTTATGAAACGCACCTCCGGCTTGGCGGGCGCATGGTGGATTTCGGCGGCTGGGCGCTGCCCGTGCAATACGCGAGCATTGTCGAGGAGCATAGGGCCGTACGCGAACGCGCGGGCCTCTTTGACGTTTCGCACATGGGCGAGGCGCGTGTGACCGGAAAAGACGCCTTCGCCTATCTTCAGAAGATTCTCACCAACGACATCGCGACCATGACGCCCGGGCGCTGCCGCTACTCGATGATGTGCTATGAAAGCGGCGGCACCGTGGACGACGTGCTGGTCTATAAATACGCGGACGAGGAGTACCTTCTCGTCATCAACGCGGGCAACACCGCAAAGGACGTCGCCTGGTTCCAAAAGAACGTTTTCGGCGACGTAAAGGTAGAAGACGAGAGCCCCGCATGGGCGCAGCTCGCGCTGCAGGGCCCGCGCTTCATGGAAGTATTGAACGCCGCGGGCGTCGAGGGCCCGCTGCCCGAAAAGAACTACACCTTCGTGCCGGAAACCCGCGTCGCGGGCATCCCCTGCATGGTCTCGCGCACGGGCTATACGGGCGAGGACGGCGTGGAGCTTTACTGCAAGGCGAAGGATGGCGGGGCGCTGCACGCCGCGCTGATGAAGGCGGGCGAGGGGGTCGGCCTTTTGCCGTGCGGCCTTGGCGCGCGCGACACGCTGCGCTTCGAGGCGGGCATGCCGCTCTACGGGCACGAGATGAACGAGACCGTTACCCCGCTTGAGGTCGGCATCGGCTTCGCGGTCAAACTTAACAAGGAAGATTTCATTGGCAAGCAGGCGCTTCTTGCTCCGGTCACACGCGCGCGCATCGGCCTTCGCCTGACAGAGCGTGGCATCATGCGCGAGCATTGCGACGTCTACTGCGAAGGAAAGCTCGTCGGGCACACGACCTCCGGCATGCCCGTACCCACGCTCGAGGGCAGCTGGGCCATGGCCCTTGTCGACATCGCTTATGCGGAAAAGGACCAATTTGAGGTGGACGTGCGCGGGAAAAAGCTCAAGGCCGCGCGCGCCGCAATCCCTTTTTATAAAAGAAGCTGAACGCAAAAAATAACCATTGATCAGGAGGATAAACGCATGACACCCAAAGACCGCAAATACACCCGCGACCACGAGTGGATCCTCGTCGAGGGGAAGAACGCCCGCATCGGTATTTCCGACCACGCGCAGAACGCGCTGGGCGACATCGTTTTCGTCGAGCTGCCCAACGTCGGGGACAGCTTCAAGCCCGGCGATTCCTTCGCCGTGGTCGAGAGCGTAAAGGCCGCCAGCGAAATTTACACGCCCGTGGGCGGCGAGGTGCTCGAGGTCAACGAGGCGCTCGAAAGCCAGCCCGAGCTCATCAATTCCGATCCCTACGGCGCGTTCATCGCCGTAATCGCCATCGCCGAGCTGGACGAAGCGAGCCTTTTGGACGCGAACGCGTACGACGCCTTCGTCGCCTCGGAGGGTTAAGCCCCGATGAGAAGCTACGTTCCCAACACCGAGGCGGAACGCGCAGACATGCTCCGGGCCATCGGCCTGGCCGATATGGACGCGCTCTTCGCCGATATTCCCGAGCAGGTGCGTTTGAACCGCCCGCTGGAGCTGCCGCGCGGCATGAGCGAGAGCGAGGTGCGCCGCGCGTTCGCGCAGCTTGCCGGGCGAAACGAAACGGGGCGCCCGATCTTTCGCGGCGCGGGCGCGTACGACCACTACATCCCCGCCGCGGTGCCACAGCTTGCGATGCGCGCGGAGTTCTACACGGCCTATACGCCCTATCAGGCCGAGATGAGCCAGGGCATGCTGCAGGCGATTTTCGAGTTCCAGTCGCACATCTGCGCGCTCACGGGGCTCGACGCCGCGAACGCTTCCGTGTACGACGGCGCGACCGCCGCGGTCGAGGCGATGAATATGCTCGTCGCCGCCAGGCGCAAAAACAAGGTGCTCATCAGCACGGGACTCCATCCGGATGTCGCCGCCGTGCTTAAAACCTACGCGCGTTTTTCGAAAATTGAGCTTGTCACGATTCCGCTTGACGAAAACGGGCTGACCGACATTTCCTTCATTGAACAGAACGCAGAGAACGCCGCGGGCCTCATCGCGGCGCAGCCGAACTTCTTCGGCTGCCTCGAGGACATGAAGACGCTCGCGGATGCAACGCACGCCTTCGGCGGACTGTTCGTCAGCTACGCATACCCGCATTCTCTCGGCGTGCTTGCCCGGCCGGGCGACCTCGGCGCCGATATCGCCGTGGGGGACGGGCAGTCCCTGGGCCTTCCTCTCTCGTACGGCGGGCCTTACGTGGGCTTCATGGCGGCAACGCAAAAGCTCATGCGCAACCTGCCCGGCCGCATCGCCGGCGAAACGGCGGACAAGGACGGCAACCGCGCGTTCGTTTTGACCCTGCAGGCGCGCGAGCAGCACATCCGCCGCGAGAAGGCCAGCTCCAACATCTGCTCGAACCAGATGCTCTGCGCGCTGACGGTGGGTATCTACCTCTCGCTGATGGGCCCCAAGGGGCTTCGCGAGGCGGCGAATCAGTCCATGCAGAAGGCGCATTACCTCGCCGAGGGCATGAGCCACATCAAGGGCATCCGCCTGAGATACCCGAATACGCCCTTCTTCAACGAGTTCGCGGTCGACTACGGCAAGGACTCCTCGCTCGTGAACGCGCTCCTTAAGGACCGCGGCATCATGGGCGGCGTGAGGCTCAACCGCCTCGTCCCGGGCGACCCCGGCGCGCTCTGGTGCGCCACGGAGCAGAACGCGCGCGAGGAGATCGACGGGGTCTTAAACGCGCTCGAGGAGGTGTTCAAATGAGCCGCTCCAGCTATCCGCTTATATTCGAGCGCTCCCGTCCCGGCAGGACGGGATACGACCTGCCCCCGCTCGACGTGCCCGCGCTCGACGAGTTGATCCCCGCGGGATATCTTGCTCAGGCCGACCTGCCCTTGCCCGAAATCGCCGAGGTGGACGCCGTACGGCATTTTACGAACCTCTCGCGCCGCAATTTCGGCGTGGACAACGGCTTCTATCCGCTCGGAAGCTGCACTATGAAGTACAATCCCAAGATCAACGAGGAGGTCGCGACGCGCTTCGACGGCCTGCATCCGCTTGCCGACGAGGACGGCGCCGTGGGCGCCATCCGCCTGATGGCGGAGCTTGAGCGGCAGCTTTGCGCGATCACGGGGTTCGACAAGTTCACCCTGCAGCCCGCCGCGGGCGCGCACGGGGAACTGACGGGGCTGATGCTCATCCGCGCGTACCACGATATGCGTCAGGATTTCAACCGCAACGTCATGCTCATCCCGGACGCCGCGCACGGCACCAACCCGGCCTCCGCCGTGATGGCGGGGTTTGAGACGCGTGAGCTCGTTTCCGCGCCGGACGGCGGCATCGATCTCGATGCGCTGCGCGCGGCCTGCGGGCCGGACACGGCGGGGCTGATGCTCACCAATCCCTCGACGCTGGGGCTGTTTGAAAGGAACATTGTAGAGGTGGCCAAAATCGTCCACGAGGCGGGGGGCCTGCTCTACTATGACGGTGCGAACCTCAACGCGATCATGGGCGTCGCGCGGCCCGCGGACATGGGCTTCGACGTGATGCACATCAATTTGCATAAGACCTTCCACCCCGCACGGCGGCGGCGGCCCCGGCAGCGGTCCGGTCGGCGTC
>DATMYG010000047.1:0-14187 GCA_035561055.1 Clostridia bacterium
GATAATGTAAATGAAACATATCATGGAAACAGCAGGGATGGAATCTGGCCTGAACGCACTTCAACCGCCTCCGGAGGGGAATTCACGATGAAAAGCAAAAACCGCGGCATCAAGATGAGCCAATTAGTCGACCGCTGGGGAATCGGCACGGTGTTCGCCTTTCTGATTATCAAGCTGCTTCAGGGCGCGAAAAGGATTTTTCCTCCTAAGGAGGACGGCTGGCGCAGGGCAGCCCGCGCGTATATCAGCTTGGAGCATCATAAGTTTGGGCTCGGATTCTTCGGCATACGGCCTGCCGGAGAGATTGAAGCTTCACCCGGCGACGCGGCGGAAGCTCTGGCGCGGCGGCTGGCGGAGTTTTTGCGGGGCTACCCCATCTCCTATGTCACCCTCGACTGGGGTATGTTCTGCGTGAGGCTGTCCCACAAAAAAACGTGCGAAGTCGTCTTGACGGCCTATGCTCAGGACGGGAGCATGGAATGGCTCAAGCCCTTTTTGGAGCCCGGTTCGACCCCGCCCCCGGAATGCGAGAACGAGCTTCTAGATCTCATCCGGGAAAGCTATAACGACGCAAGGGGATTGCCCGATCTGGCGCGCCCGAGGCGGCTGCGGCGCAAGGTGGCAAAAGGTATACGGCGTCTGTGCCGTCCAGCAAACAGGCGCCCTGCCGCCGCATACGCGGACAGAATACTAAGCTCCGCATGCGTCTATGTGGACAGCCTGCCTTATGAAAACGAATTCCAAGACCCGGAGTATGTGCGCATGAAACCGCTCGGGTTCTCGCCCCTGCAGTTCCATATCCAATGCGATTTCCCAGCCAACAATGCCAACATCTGGGTCTATTGCAACCACGCCGCGGAGGACGGGAGGGCCATATTGGATATGATGGACGACTTGATCCGGCAATGGGGCCGGAGCAGGCCGGTTCTGTATCCGCAAAGCGGTTACGCGTCAAAACCCGTCTGCTGTTCTTCCGATGGCAAAAAGATTTGGCATGTCGCGATGTATTTCGATTTCGTTCCGTTCTTTGCCGAGCGCCGGCGGTTGACGCAGGCTTACGGCGTGGATGTTCCCGTAATCGCCCTGCTCTCGTGGAACGTGACCGGGCACCCCGCCTTCGCGAAACACAGGTTCTCGCTGCCCGTGGAAATTCCCGCCGCCGCCGGGCGTGAAACCTCCCTGGGATTCGTCTATATCCTCCCGTCGAAATACCGCGACGGCAACGCGCCGGAGGAGGGCCTTTTGAATTACCTCGCGGAATTCGCCCGCCTGCGGGATGAGACCAAGGCCAGACGTTCCGCGAGCTATGAGATGCTGGAATCCTTTGCGTTGCTGCCGCCCGTCTTCTACAAGATGACACTGGCGTTGATGCCAAGAGCGATGGCGGGTTTCGTCGGCACGATGGGGTTGACGGTGCTCAACGGCGCGGGCTACATCGTCGTAACCTCATGCGATTCCCAGCCCGAAGCCTTCATCTCCTTCGGCAGCCTGAACCTCCCCTCGCAGGACGGCGGGACAGTGGGCGCAGTTTCGATCAAATGCCGCCCGGAAAAAATCGAATTCTACGCGAACGCTCTGCGGGAGATATTCGGAGAGGCGAGGGCAACTGACAATTGATAATTACAATCAAGAAAACAATAAACGGCCTTTCAGTGAAGGCCGTTCCGTATGAATAAAGTGAACTGATGCGGCGGCGTTTATCCGTTGCGCTCGGCGAATTCCACTATTTCATAGAGCGAATGGATGTCCCATTCCCGCTCGCCCTCGTAGCCCGGATCAAGTCCCTCGCGCAGAATATGAAAAGCCGTCATGCCGAGTTTCCGTGCGCCGTCGGACTCGACGACGTAGTCGTCCACATAGAGCGATTCCTCCGGCGCGACGCCGAGGGAGGCGAGCGCGGTCCGGTAAATCACGGGCTCCGGCTTCATCGCGCCGACGATGTCCGCGCAGGTGTAGGAGTCGAAATAGCGCGCGAGCCCGGCGGCCTCGATGGTGAGGCGCAGCGAGGGGGACGTATCGCTGATGATGCCCATACGATAGCCGCGCGCGCGAAACCACTCGAGCGTGCGGATTGTTTCGGGATATGGGATGAGTTTTTTAAGCCAGGTTATTTCGTGCAACTCGTCGGCCTTTTCGGCGACGCCCTCCGTCAACCCCGCGCGGCGCAGCCGCAACGCATAATAGCGCCGCAGGAAGGCGCGCTCCGCCCTGACGCAGGCGGCCTCGTCGTCCCTGTGCGCGAGGAAAAATTCGTTTGGATAGCCCGATTCCTTGAAATCGGCCGTCAGTTGATCGTAATCATCCCACGCATACGGCTTGCCCGTCCATTCGAGGAACAGGGCATTGCGCCTGGCCGCAACCGCGGGATCCCCGTGGGCGAGCGTGTTGTCGCGGTCGAAAAACACGGCTTTATAGCGCATGCGATCCTCCGGATTTCAATTTTCCGCGGATGGGATTATCTCCGAATAAACGATGCACGGGCGGATAATATCCGCCCCCACATCAAGCAAATGACAATTGTCCATTATTTATACAACAGGCTCCGTCGGCGGGGTCCCGTAAATCTGCCAATCCTCCGGCACGGCCGCGCCGAAGGCGAGCGCCGGGCCCGTGCCTATGGCGATCTCCGCGGGATTGCCCTTGTAGGTGTCCTTATGGAGCAGCACGGATTCGCCCTCCTGCAGCACGCCGTTGACATACTTGTCGAGGTACGCCTCGGCGACGTAGCCGTCGTGCCGTATTACGAGCTCCTTCTGATAGCCCGTGGAAATGGCCGGGTCCTGCGTAAAGACCGTATCTGTGCGCGGCGTAGTCGAGATGATGACGCTGCGCGTCTTATACTCGACGCCATCCGGCAACGGCTGGCCGTAGATGTACACCGTAATGGTATTGCGGCTGCTGCTGCCCTCGACCTGGGATACTTTCACGAATATGTAGACGGGATGCTCGGTGTTGTTTTTCCATACAAAGTCGATGCCGCTGGTGTCCACCGTGGCGTCAAGCCCCTTCTCAACATAGTCGGAGGGAATCGAGTGCGCGCGGCGGTCGACGATTTCAAAATTACCGCCCAGCAGCGCGTTATACAGCGTGGTCGACACCTGGCAGATGCCGCCGCCCGCCTGCGTGGTATATTCCTTGCCGCCGGAAATGCCGTTTGCGCCCTTCCAGCCAAGCTCATAGGTGCGCGGGCCGACGACGGTATTGAAGCTCCACTCCGCCCCGGGCTGCACGACCTGCCCGTTGATAATATCCGCCGCCTTTTTGATGTTGAACTTGCGGTTCTGCTTGGTTTCGTCATCGCGCGGCGCGGAGAATTTGGTGGTGAAGGAGTAGATGAGCTCCGTATTTGCCCTGATCTCGTCGAGGCTCCCCACAGGCGGCATGGCGTTGGTCACAGCGACGATCTCGGCCTGGAAGTCGAGCGCGCGCAGCGCATCCTCCACCCGGCCCGCCGTGTCCTCCACGTCGAGCGTCTGTCCCGGCACGCCGTCGATATAATTGAAGCGTTCCTCGCTTTCCCAATCCGTAATGGGCTCGGCGTAGGGCTCGATAGGCTCGACGTTCACGCTCTGCGCGACGTTCGCAAGCGCGATTTCGACGGCCTCGCGCGACCAGGTGTATTCCGCGTCGAACTCGCCCGCGCCGCTGCCCGAAACGTCCGTCACGCCCGCGCCCCTGCCGTAGGCAAGGCCGTCCTCGAGCGTTTTCTCGATGCTATACGCCATACCCATGGATACGTAATCGAGCGTAATCTCCTGCTCGCCCGCGCGCACGGTGATTAAAACGCCCTTAAGTTTCTTCTCTGCGGCGGTCATGACGAGGCCGGTCGCCTCATCGGCGGTAAGGCCGCTCACATCCACGCCGACGAGCTTGACGCCTTCCTTAAAGGTTTTCTTAACCGAAAGAAAATCCGACAGGTCGGCGGAAGCGCCGTCCCCGCTGCCCGCAAGCCATACGATGGCGATGACCGCCATGAGGATCGCGGCAACGGCGAGCAGCGCCTTGATCGCGCGCTCAATGCCTTCCTTTTTGCGCTTGCGAGCGGCCTTTGTAGCGGCGGCTCTGCGCGCGGTAGCCGCGGAAGAAGCCTGCTGCGGCTTCCTTCCCGCCTGAGCTTGTACGCTGTGTTTCGCCGGATGCGCCTGGGGTTTTGCGGGCGCGCTTCTCTTTACCGTATACTTCGCGTTTTTGGAGGATGCGCCCGCGGCGCTCCCCGCCCTCGCGCGCGCCGGGGAAGCGGACGGTTCCACCCGCTTCATCTTTTTTCTCATGTAATTCGGGAGCTGAGGACCCCCGTCGTAGCTGTTGCTTGTTGCCATATTCCCCCTGGCCCCCGCCTCGTCGCATACGCGGGGAGTATATCACAATAGATTGTAGCTTATCCGCGATATGAGCGCAAGAGCGGTGTAAGAATTATTCATTTGGATACCGCGAATACGTGAATGGATGTCCATTCCCCCGCGTCTACGGGCAACGTAAGGAAATAACCTTGCGGGAAATCCATGGCAGCGGCGGCATCCGCCGCCTGCGCGTCGAGCACGGGGAACGCTTCGTATGCGCGTACCACTCCGTCCGCAAAGGTCACCTCGACGTAGACCGCGCCTCCATACGCGCCGTCGTAGCAGCCGTAGAGCTGCGTATAGCCGGACTTCTCGCGGCTCTCGACGGTGGCTTCCACCTGCCGCGCCCCTTCGGGCAGAGCCCTTTCAAGGGCGGGCATCAGGGGCGCGTAGATTAAAAGGTTCGGGATGTTGCGCTCGACCAGCTCGATAGCCACGACGTCGAAGCTCTCGCCGGAGAATACATAGTTGTAGGGAGACTCCTGCGAATACACGACGCGGCCTATGTTGTTGGACACAAACGGGATCAGCGCCTCGCCGAAGGAATCACGGAAGAAGAGCAGGCAAAAAGCGTTCGTCCCGCTCGAGGTGCCGAAGTTCATATCCCGCGCGGTATTCACGCCCTCGTCGACGTCGTAGGCCTTTTCTTCCTCAAGGCCGTAATCGACGTACGGCAGCCTGCCGCCCGCGGCGGGCAACACGAAATTGTGCAGATCGCCCCGGTAGCCTACTAGCTCTTGCGCGGCAATACCCGCATAATCGTCGTAAGCCGCGCCTGAAGCGAGGCTTTCCATGATCGCGACATACGCGATGCGCGCGCCGCGCGCGTTCCAGTGGGTGTCCTGCTCGTAGTAGAGTGCGCCGTCGGATTTATGCGAGACGAGAAGCGAGGCAAGGTCGATGGTCTGTACGCCCGCGCCCGCGAGCGCGACGTAGAGCCGCTCCCTATTGCCGGCTTCGCCCGTCGGGGCGTAGCGGGCGGGCATATACTCCGGATAGACCGTATTTTTGTTGGGCGCGGCCATAAAGACAAAGTTCATGCCACGGCTCTCGCAATACTCCTGCTCGAGGCGGAGTATAGAAGCAATTTTCGCGATTTGCTCGTCGCTCAAGCGGTTGATATCGAGGTAATCGTTCATGGTCTCGGAATAAAACAGCCAGTTCCCTTTGCCCACGACAACCTTTTGATTGAGAGTGTCGCGCAGAGTTCCCATTGTGAGGGCGTGGAAGGCCGTGACCATTTCCTCACGCAGGCCGAAATGATCGCCCCACCAATCGTCGAAATCCTCGGGAAAGGAGAGGTTGAACGCGCCGCGGGAGGAGAGCTCCGCCTCGCGCGCGAGGGGACGGTTCTCGAAGTTCTGCGCCTCATAGCCGAGGACGTACGCGATTCCCGGCACTGCGCATACGACGAGGAAAAGGAAGATGAAGAGCAGGCAAAGCGTTTTTTTCATATCTCCCTCTCCTTAAAATTTAAAGTAGATGAACGGGTTATAGCTGCTCGTCGAGAGGCAAAGCACGCTCAAGATAAAGAGCATAAACGCACCGGCATAGGCGGCTATGACGGCGGAACCCTTTTTCGCCTCGAGCTTTTCGCCCAATCTATGCGCAAGCGGCGTCGAAGCGAGGGCGCCTATGGCGAGCGCCGCGACGCAAAGCGGCGTGAGCAGCATAGAGAGCTCGGCCATGAGCGCGCTCGTGAAGCTCCAGCCCGCGAACATGCTGCCCACGAGCGTCAGCGCCCCCGCGAATGTGTCCGCCCGAAACAGCACGAAGCCCACAGTCACGGCGAGAAGGGTATAGATTCGTTGGAGAATTCTCGGCCACCTGTCCGGCTTGAGCACGCCGTAGCTCTCGAGCATCAAAAAGCCGCCGTGATACAATCCCCACGCCGCGAAGGTCCAGCTCGCGCCATGCCAGAGGCCTGTGAGAAGGAAGACGATGAGCTTATTGAGCCCCGTGCGCAGCTTTCCCTTGCGGTTGCCGCCCATGGGAATGTAGACGTAATCGCGGAACCACGACGAGAGCGAGATATGCCACCTGCGCCAGAAGTCCTGCATGGAGAGCGCGGCGTAGGGATAATTGAAATTCTCGCGCAGCTTGAAGCCGAATGCCCGCCCGAGGCCTATAGCCATGTCGGAATAGCCGGAGAAATCGAAGTAGATCTGCAGCAGATACGCGACGGCGCCTAGCCACGCGATGGGCGCGTTGACGCCTGTCCCGGGCAGTGCGAACACAGCGTTGGCCGTGAGCGAGAGCGTATTCGCAATTAGCGCCTTCTTCGCCATGCCGAAACAAAAGCGCCGGAAGCCCAGAGCCATGTCTTCCGGGGCGGCTTCGCGCGCGTGAAGCTGCGCCGCGATATCGCCATAGCGCACGATCGGCCCCGCGAGTATTTGCGGGAAGAGCGAGATGTAGAGCAGCACGTCGAAATAGTTCCGCGCCGCCTTCGCATCGCCGCGATACACATCGAAAACATAGCTCATGGCCTCGAATGTGAAGAACGAGATGCCTATGGGCAGCGCGACGCCCACGAGCGGCAGCGAAAGCCCTGTGAAGGCGTTGAAGCTGCCTATGAGAAAATCGGTATACTTGAAGAAGACGAGAATCCCCACGCCCCAGAGTGCGGCGAGCGCGCCGAAAAGCTTCTTTCGTTCGGGGAAACGCTCCACCAGCCGCGCGAGCCCCCATGAGACGAGCGTGGTCGCGACCATCAGAAGGACGTAGACGGGTTCCCCCCATGCGTAAAAGAGCAGCGACGCCGCGATAAGTAGCGCGTTGCTCCATTTTACCCTTTTCCGGAACAACAGGTTCAGCAAAAAGAGCGCCGGCAGGAACAGGAACAGGAATGTCGGTGAGCTGAACAACATGGCCGCTCCCCGCCTTTATCAGTAGCTGGGCGAATAGATGAAGATGCGCGTGACGACGTTATCCGCGTACTCGAACTGGATGCGCTCGGCATGGATGTCCGAGGCGTCGTTGTTGAGCGAGTAGGTCAGGTAGCCGTCGTCGAAATACGCGTCTCCGTAAAGCGCCTTGACTTCGTCCAGCGTATCGCCGACCTTCGCGCCGCGCAGCGTCGCGTAGGCGTCGTCCGTGAGGGTAATGACCTCGATGACGTCCTTGCCGTCGACCGGCACGGTTTCAACGGTGATACCTGCGTATTCGAAGGTCTTATCCTCTCCGTCGTACACGCAGCTCACCTGTGCGCTGTACTCGCAGTCCGTGCCCAGCGCCTCGACGAGGGGCGCGCTGTCCTCGCGCAGATAATACGTGCCGTCGCCGACGCCGATGCCAAGGTCCTTTTCGGAAAACGCGCCGGTGGGTGCGGCGTCGCCCGTGCAGGCCGCGAAAATGAGGCAGAACATCACTGCCGCAACGATCGGGAACATCCGTTTCATCGTGATCCTCCTGTTAATCCCCCTGTTTGGGGAGCATGGTCAGGCTAGTAAAGTCGATATCCGTGGTCATGTAATCGGCGTGGTTCGAATCGGCGTAATGCCACCATTCGCTTTGTATCCCCTCGAGACCGCATTTCCCCATGATCCTCGTCAGATAATCGACGTTGGCGCGCGCCGTTTCACCCCATGTTTTGCAGGTGCGCGCGGACTCGTCGGTGAAGGTGTGCATGGGCGTTGGGAACTCGAGTTCCCGCCCTGTTGCGTCGTCGATGAGCGAAATGTCCACCGCACAGCCGCGGTTGTGGTTCGAGGCGGTCGTGAGCGGGTTCGCGATCCAATGGCGGTTCTGCACGATGTCGTAGAGGATGGCCTGTACGCTCTTGGGACGGTACGCGTCGCAGATCTTCAGGGTGTACCCATCCGCCTTAAAGAGGTCGAACGCCTTTTTGAGCTTTTTGGCGGTATCCTTCTGCAAAAGCGGGATTGCGCGCGGGTAGAGCGGGTACCCGGCGACGTTGCGCTCCGTCGCGAAGAGCAGTTCATAAACTGCGTCCGGCAGGTAGAGCCGAAGATCGACCAGCTCGTTCTTCACCATCACGGGGGTAACGCCGTCCGCCTCAAACACCGGCACGCCCGTGGCTTCGTCAACCTTCTGCGCGGTGGAAGGCGAAAGGTAGGCGTAGAGCGTTTCGTCCGCGTCGACCAAGTAATCCGAGTAACAGTACCCCTCGGTTCCGTCCGCGAGGCGCACGTGCGTAAACTTGCCCTCGACGCCAAGATATTCGGCTTTTTCCTCATAGCCCAGCTTACAAAGGACCGTGGAATCGTCCGAGGCGTCGGGCACGCGCCTTACGTTGAGCGTGTTCACGCGGGCTTTGACCATCGGCGGCTCGGGCGTAGGCGGTGCGGTGGGTGCGGCCGTCGCGGTTTCCGTCGGCGCGGGGGTGGCCGTCTCGGGAGGGCTTGCCGTTTCAAGCGGCGTTACGGGTACATCGATCACATCCTGCCCCTGCGGCTCGCCCGCAACGCAGGCGGCAAACAGGAATACGACGGCGATGATAACCGGAACGAGCCTACTCAATCTTCCTCCTCAATAGCCGTTGTCGGCCAGCGTTTCATAGTCGGTCGGGTCGATACGAAGGCCGTTCCGGCTGGGCGGCTCGTCGCTCTCGGTACCCTTGGGCGAACCGTTGACGATCTCGAGTATCGTGCCCTCCGGGCAGTTCTCATAGATGAACTTGGCGGCCTCCGTCACCATGCGAAGGCATCCTCCCGTGGATTCCTTGCCGATGCCCTTATCCCCGTCGTAATACTTGGGCCAGAGCTGGGTGGGGTCGTCCGTCGCGTAGAGCGGCGAGTGAATGTAAAGGTGGCCCTCATAGTGAACCGCGTACTGTACGGTGCCCCCGTCCGGGAAGGCGTGCCATCGCTCGCGATCCTCCGTCAGTGTAAACTTACCCGCGGGCGTCTTGTTGCCGCCGTGGGCGATGCGGTATGTCGCATACACGACCGTGTATTCGCCGTTTTCGTCCTTTTCGTAGATCGTCAGCGTGAAGGAGCCTTTTTCCACATACAGGTAGTAGGGCAGCCCGTCGTCCGGCGTGGGCGTGGGCGCCTTAGTGGGCTCGTCCGTCGCCGCAAGCCCCTGCGTGGCGGCGGGGTCCGGCGTCCACACATTCTGCGAGGTCTCCGGCTCGTCGATTTCGACAACGTCCGAAGGCGTGCCGCCGTCCGGCAGCGCGCCGCACGCGCAGGCGAACGAGAGCGCGGCGCAGAATATCATCAGCAACAGCAGCTTGAAGCTTTTCAAGCGAATCCTCCTCGGCGCGGCGCGGCCGCCGCGCAAAAATCACGCGTTTATTATACACCAAACCCGCGCGCGCGTCACTCAGGTAACAGTTTGTTTACCAATGAAAAAGCGCCTTCGCGGCGCTGCACTGAATCACGGCTTATTATTCCTTGAGGATGGGCACCGCGAGCACGAATTTCTGCACCGTGCGCGGCCGCGCGGGGCGTATGCTCGTGTAGCGCACGGGATTGGGCACGTCGAACTGGCTGCCCATCGTGAAGGGCAGCTTCGCGAAAGTTGTGAGCGGGTAAACGAGCGTCACATGCTCGCCGTTGCAGGTGCCCTCGTAGGTAAGCGCATGCCTGTCGAGCATCACGATCCCCTCGCCCACGTCCTCGCAGACGACGGAGTTGCGCTTGTTGTGGAACTGCAAATACGCCTTCTCGCGGAGCGCAACCCCCTCCTCCAGAAACTCCTCGCGGATGCGTGCGCGCTGCAGGTCGATCCATTCCGGCGCGGTGCGCGGGATGACGTCGTCTTCGCCCATGGGGTGCAGGAAGCCGTACTGATCCATATAGCCGCGGTTGCCGCAGCTTTCGCAGAAGATTTCGTCCTCCAGCGTGTTCATGACGAACTCGCGCTTGCAGCGGGGGCAGAAGTAGAGCATGTTGTGCAGCCCTTCCGCGCAGAGCCTGTGGCGGAAGGGTACGCGGGCCTGCTCCTGCCAGGCGTAGTCGTTGACGGCGAGCCTGTCGCAAATGCGCGCGTACAGTTCGGCGTCGCCCAGCTCGCGGAGCGCCTTAGCGTCCACGATTTCCTCCACGGAGGCCGTGACCCTGCCGCGCCGTATGACGGGGCCCCACTTGGGGCGCGTGAAATAGCTGCCACAGGTGCGCACGGCGTACACGGGCACGTCGAGCATGCGGCAGAGCTTGACGATGTTATGGTCCGGCTTTTCGCAGCGCCCGGTTCCGTTAACCTCCCCCTCGGGGTAGATGAGCACGCTCGCGCCGTTCTTAACTGACGCGCGCATATCCCGTATGGCGGAGACGTCCGCGCGGAATTGTTCCTTCTCGATGCAATGAAAGAAGCGTAGGAGCTTCGCTAAGCGCTCGTTGTTGAAGAAATAGCTGGTAACGACGATGTTGAAGCGCTTCTGCCGGAGCGTGGGCAGAGCAAAAAGAAAGTCGAGGTTGGAGGAGTGCGCGCCGAGCAACAGGATCGGCCCGGACGGAAGCTTAGGCACGTCCTTGGGCACGGAGAAATTGTACATCAGCTTGAGGTACGGCCGCAGCAGCGCGCTGACGAGCGCATACAGCGCGGGGTTCTGCTTTCTTGTGCTCGCCCTTTTCTTCATGGCCCTTTCCTCCCGTCAGCCGAGTATAAGCATCAATACCGGGATCGCCACAAGGCACAATAGCGTCGTAAAGCTCATGCCGAGCGCATTGTACTGTTCGTCCGCTCCGGCGAGGCCGGAAACGACCACGGACTGCGTCATGACGGGCATCGCCGCCTGGATGAAGAAGACGCTGCGCGCGAGGCCGGTGATGCCAAAGAGGGAGCACAGCAGGAGCATCAGCGCGGGCACGCCCACGAAGCGCATGGCGCTCGCAACCCAGATACCGCGGTCGGGCCTAAGGTTCTTCAGCCCCGTTTCGTAGATCAGAAAACCGACGTATAGAAGCGCGAGCGGCGTCACCGTAGCGCTCATGTAGGAGGCGAAGGTCATAACAAGGTGCGGCAGCGTCACGCCCAGAAGCAGCAGCGCGATCGCGCCGAGCAGCGCGATCAGAGGCGGGGACGCAAGCTGCTTGAGCGCGGTTTTCCAGGAAAACCTCTTATCGGCATCCCCGCTGCGGTAGATGACCAAAGCGCCCAGCGTCCAGAACGCAATGGTATTGACGAGGTAATAGAACATCATGTATGGGACGCCAGCGTCCCCGAAAAGTTCGTAGCAGATCGGGTAGCCGATGAAGAGCGAGTTGGAGAACGCGCACATCACCGCGAAGCCGCCGAAGCGTTTTTTCGGGATGTTAAGGAGCTTTCCTATGCCCAGCGCCACGGCAAAGGTCGCCAGGTTAAAGAGAATGGGTACGAGCAGCAGCACGCCCGCATGCTCGAACATTTCTTGTGTGAAGTTCTCAAACACGTTCTTAATACACATGCAGGGAACGGCGACGTAGATGAGGAAATTGATGAGGATGGACTTATGCTCGCCCCTCATCCAGCCCACGCGTCCGAACAAATACCCGACGCTCACCATCAGGAGCACCAGCAGCACCGCCGAAATAGAGTTCCAGATTCCCGTCATACGGCCAGAAACACCCGTTGCGCGCGAAAGCGAAGGCTTGCGCGCGCCCTTTTTAAAATATCGCCGGGGCGGGAAGAATCCCACCCGCGGCGTTTTATATTACCTGGAGATTTTGCGGCACTCGAGATAGTACCGCTTTTCGTTCGCTTCGCCCATCGAGAAGGTTTTCCTGGGCAGCGCGCCGTCGAAGATGACCGTGCGGAAAAGCGCGCTTTTCTCCATCGGCGGCAGCAGGAAGCCCATGTTGCCGGGCTTCGCGCCAAGCTCCAGGACGACCTCCGCGCCGTGGATGTAATCGATTGCGGCGTCCTTCATGTCCTTTCGCATGGCGTCGAGCGCGTTCTGCAGCGTGCCGACCTCCAACTGCGCCGCGGGTTTCTCCACCCGGAAGAAGCCGAAACCCTCCGACGTCACGAACGGCAGCACATGCGCTCCGTCGCGCGCCGCGGCCGCGGCCTTGGCGTCGCATTCGTCCTTCGAGGCGAACAGCGCCGTTTCGCATCCGCCGTTGTCCGTGGCGAGCTTGTTTTCCAGCCAGCGCAGGGCCTTATTGACATCGAGGTTAAAGAGCACGCGGTGGATGGGTTCGAAGGCGATGCCCTCGTCGTGCACGTTCTCCAATTCGACCAGCGCGTAGCGCGCGGGATGATCCTCCTGCGCGGCGGGGTCGAGATTTGCCTTGAGGTTTTCCCAGTTGGCCTTGGCGGTGGCGAGGGAATGATTGCCGTCCCCCATCGCAAAGAGCAGCGGGGGTTGGTCGCAGCCATACTTTTCGCGGAACTTCGCGGGGTCGGCGAGCTTTTCAAGCGCGCGCAGCACGGAGTTGATCCGCGCTTCATCCCCGACGAACCAGCCTTCGACATGGCCGCCGCCCTGCATAAGTTCGAAATCGTACGCCTTGCAGCCCGGGCAGAGAGATTCCCCGACGGGCTCGATGACGGTGCGCGCGGGATCGTCGATCAGCACAAGGATGTGGGGCAGCTCCAGCGGCGCGTCTTTGCGGATGCGAAGGCGCGGCGGGATGCGCTCGACGATGGTGCCCTCTGTCGCGCGGATTAGCGTGGTCGACCCCCTGGAATAATCGTAGCATTCGAGGTCGAGCGCGACGATCAGGCCGCAGCGGCTTCTTCCCCCGACCGTACGGCGCACGAACACGAAACCTTTGCCTCTGTTCTCAAGCACGCCCGAGGCGAGGTAACGCCTCATCGTTTCGTTGATGGCGGCGATGCGCGCGGCCTCGTCCGGCTTTTCCAGATACATTTCGGGCAACATCAGGCGCAGCGTCGAGGGGGCGTCCCCCACGATGCGCTCCGTCTCTTCCCAATACTCCGGCTGCGAGGTGAACTGGTCGCACGCGACGACAGCCCACTTGGTCATATCCGTGCCCGCGCGGGGCAGGAGCACCTCGGGCACCTTCACGCCCGCCATGTTGCGATACTCGCTCATATCCGGCCTCCCTTTACGGTGTTTGTCGAATTCTTACTGAAGCGTCGTTCCGGCCTTGCCCTCGAGCGCGTCCACGGCCTTGTCCAGCGAGGTGATGATCGCCTTCCTGCCGGGCTTGCTCTCCACGAACTTAAGCGCCGCCTCGATCTTCGGGAGCATAGAGCCGGGCGCGAAGTGGCCTTCCTTCATATAACGCTTCGCGTCCTCGACGGAAAGGGTATCCAGATCCTTCTGATCCGGCTTTTTATAATTGATGCTGACCTTCTCGACCGCCGTGAGAATCACGAGGGCGTCCGCGTCCGTATCCTCGGCGAGGCGCTCGCTGGCGAGGTCCTTGTCGATGACGGCCGCCGTGCCGGAAAGGTCGCCCTTCTCATCCTTGACAACCGGGATGCCGCCGCCGCCGACGGTCACGACGATAAAGCCCGCCGCGCTGAGCGCTTCGACCGCGCTAAGCTCGATGATCTCGACGGGCATGGGCGAGGCGACGACGCGGCGCCAGCCGCGGCCCGCGTCTTCCTTCATAACGTAGCCCTTCTCCGCGGCGATGCGCTTGGCCTGCTCCTCGGAATAGAAGGGGCCGATAGGCTTAGATGGATTCTTGAACTTGGGGTCCTCGGCGTCGACGACGACTTGCGTGACGACGGTGACGACCTCCTTTTTGATGCCGCGATGGCGCAGCACCTTCGAAAGGCCCTGCTGGATGTGGTAGCCGATCATACCCTGGCTCATCGCGCCGCACACGTCGAAAGGCATGGCGGGCGTAGCCTCGCTGTCCGAGCCTTCGTTCTGCAGCACGATACGGCCGACCTGCGGGCCGTTGCCATGCGCGACGGTTACTTCGTAACCCTTGCCGATGATGTCCGCGATGTATTCGCTGGTGCTCTCGACGACCGCGAG
>DATMYG010000048.1:0-3089 GCA_035561055.1 Clostridia bacterium
TACGCGTGGTTCACGTTCCGGTCAATGGTGTCCGGCGGATACTGCTACATGTGGTTCCCGGTCGATAATTCCACGGGCAAGCTGCTGACCGGCCTCGAAATCTTCATGGAAACCAGCATGTACGGGCATTTCGCAATCACGCGCTCCGTCGCCGATGGAATCGCCTTCCGCCAACTTGTGACCAACGTCGTCTATACGTCCGCGGATACCACCGGCATATATACGGCGCTTAAGGCGATGTACGATGACACATTCAAAAAACTGGGCTTCAGCTACGAGGGGGCGAACTATATCTCGGAAAAGCACTTCGAGAAGTACTTCGGCACCATTATTGAGAAGACCGCCAAGATCACCTACCCCTCGGGCACCGTGGTCGTGACCAACCCGACGGTCGAGCCCCCGCAAACCGGTGACGCTACCACCGTAGCCGGCTTCGCGATGATCGCCCTCGCGCTCGTCGCCGCCGCTGTTGTGACCGTCAGGAAGGTCCGCGCGTAACATTTAATCCCTATTGGCACACCCGAATACACAAGCGGCCCGCGCCACCGGCGCGGGCCGCTTTCGCGTACGTTGGCTGCCTTACTGAAGCCCCATAGGCAGTTGCGCGCCGCTCGCCGCGGCGCGCTTCATCATGTCCAGCGCCTGCCGCTTGCCCTCGAAGAGCATCAATTCGAGCCCCACGTCCGGCGTGACCATGCCCAGGCGCACGAGGCTGATGACGGTTTCGTTGTGCGCGGCGACCGTGAAGCGGTTCTCCCTCTGCGCTTTGACGGTGACGGCAAACTCGACGGGCAGCCGGTTGTCAAGGCCGGATACAGCGTACATGTCCTCGCCCGAGATGCAGGCAAGCCGCCCGTCCTGCAGCCTGACGGTACGGGAGAAGGCGCAAAATTCGCGTTCCACCTCGATTTCCTGCCGGACTGCCTCCTCGAACGCGCCGTGCGCCACGCGCGCGACCATGCGCGCGCGCTTGCCGCTGGCCTCCTGCAGCGCGGCAATGGCGGCCGCGGCGGTCACGCCGCCGTAGGTCTCCCCGCGCGAAAAGTCGGTCGAGCCGGATTCCTCCTTGATGCCTTCGCGTATGGCCTTCGCAAAGCCCGCGACGTACGCGGGCAGCGGCGGGGTCGGGAACCACGTCACGCCGCCGAGGCTGTCCCCCTTGTGCACCTCCTTGGACCAGTCCCGAAGGTCGTCCGGGTCGAAACCGGACGCGCCCGTGATAAGCAGCTTGTTGTGCGAGGCCATGAGCGCGTTTTTGAGGATGATCTGGTCGAGCTTGTCGGAGTAGCGCTGCTGCGTTTCGAATAGATCGGGGAAGCCGTAGCCCAGCGCCGTGCCGCGCCGCGGGAACAGCGGCGTCACCACGAAGGGATAGCGGCCGTGCGCGAAGTATCCCTCGGGCTTGGCGGCGCGGCTGTCCTCGAGCAGTACGCCTCCGGCAAGCTTTACCATGTGCACGCGGAAGAGCCGTGACTCGGCGTCGTACTCGCGCTCCCAGCACTCGATGAGGAGCATTTCCTCCGACGTGCCGCGGCCAAGGTGGTGATCCCGGCGCGGGACGACCGCGACCGGGTCGCCCTTCATTTCCTCGAATTTTTTGGGGTAGCGCGCGCGGAACCACTCCACGGGGTACGGCGCGAGCTTAAACACCGCGCGGCTGTCCTGGATGTCCGCGCAGAGCGGGTCGAAGAGCACGTTGTGCGCGTCCGCGTGGCGGATAAACGCCGCGCCGAGGCCGTTGTTTTCGCTTTCGTCGTAGCCAACCTCCATCACCATGTATCCGCCAACGAGAAGATCGTAGAGGAGATCCGCGTACTCCCTCTCGAAACGGCCCCGTCGGTGGTTTTCGGCGAGAAGGCTGCGGAGCGCCTCCGCGATGCCCTCGTTCTCCGGCGCGTCGGCGGTGACGACGGCCTCGGGCAGCTGATCCATGAGGTCCGCGCGGATGCTCTCCACCGTGGACTGAATTACGGGCGTCACGGGGCGCGGCTCGTTCTGGTCGTTCACGGGAACGTCGCTCCAGTGGTCGCCGCGGTAGAGGCGCTCGCATTTCTCAAGGCGCTCCCACTCGGCGGCATATGCGTTCCTGTACTCCTCGAAGAGCGCGTAGAGGCGATCGACGCGCGTCTGTTCCGCTTTCTTCATATTCCATATCCTCCTTCTATCGGTTCATAAAATCCGCGGCGCTTTGCCGCATGCTCAACGGGTCGTACACATGGCGCGGGGCTTCCGCCGGCACGGTGCCGGGGCACGGGCGGGACATGAGCGCGTAGCGCAGCGCCTCCGGCGCGTGGTCCTCGCCGTCGGCGGCATCTTCGCGGTCGTGCTGGGAATAGACGAGCAGAGGAAGGGTCCGGATGAGCGCGGCGCAGTCCGAAAACACCTTTAAGAGCGGCGCGCCGTCCGGCGCGGGGGCAAGGTAGCTTCTGACCCTCTGCCAGCCCGCCACGCGCGCGTTGTCCGCCGGGGTCAGCGGCACGCCGGACTTGGCGAACAGCTCCGCGATGCTCTCCCCCTCGAAGCCGCCTTCGGATACGAGCCGCGCGCCGCGCTTCTGCCACATGTCTGGGCTCGCGACCGTGTAGGCGATCCTTTCCCCGGCGGAGAGGGCGACGACGCGCCAAGCCACTTCGTCCGCGCGCAGGCAGCGCGCGTACAGTTCGCGGTAAGTATACACGCGCCCGTCGCCGTCCACGGCGTGCCAGAGCACGCAGCAGGGGTCGTTGTAGCCCCAGTCCATCGAGCGGAAACGCTTCCACCACGCGGGGATGTCGAACGGGGAAACGACGTGCCGGGGCCTCGAAAACTCGCGGAAATACTGCCCCGCGTGCACATCCCAGTCCCCGTCAAGGTAGGCGCGCCGCAAGTCCTCCGGCAGGCTCTCGAGCGCGCGGACATAGTCGGGGTCGGCGGCGAGGAGAACCTTGTTGTCCCATACGCGCGCGGGGATAAAAAGGTAGTCCTCGGGCCGCTCGCCGTTCTCGTACCGCCTGTCGATGAACAGGCGCTTCGCCCAGCCGTGGCCCACGTTGCCGGGGTTGCAGGTGTAGTACATGCGCGGGTGGAAGGCGGGCTTCACGGTGCGGTTG
>DATMYG010000049.1:0-10062 GCA_035561055.1 Clostridia bacterium
TACTTCAACCCCGTCCACAGCGACCTGGCGAAGGTGGACGCGGGCATGGCGGTCTTCGCCGACTATCTCAGGCTTTCTGGGGAGCTTGGCTGCGACGTCGTCGCCTCGGAAACAGGCTCGCGTAGCGACGAGCCCTGGGTATATCATCCGCAGAGCCGCACGGAGGAATCGCTTGCGCGCGTCGTGGATGCCTTCTCCCTCCTGTGCGACATCGCCGCTCCCTGCGGCGCGTGCGTCGCAATCGAAGGCGCTATCGGGCACGTGTGCTGGAACGTCGGAACGCTCAAGGCGGCGTACGAGCGCATCGGCAGGGAGAATTTGAGCGTCGTTTTCGACCTTTATAACTTCCTCGACCGGGACAACTGCCGCGATTACTACGACATTCTTTGCGAGGGGCTGGAAACTTTCGGGCGGGCCATACGCTTCTTCCACCTGAAGGACTGCTCGTTTTCCACTGGGACCCTTCGCCGGACGCCGCTCGGGCGCGGAGAACTCGATTACGGGCGCATTCTCACCGCCATCCGCAAAAGCGATCCCGACGCGACGCTGATTATGGAAGGAACCGCCGGCGGGGACATCCCCTTCGGCGCGGCATATATCCGCAGGAAATGGAGTGAAATTGCCTCATGAAATTGGACGTGCGCTATGCGAACCACCCCGAGGACTCGAAACACTACGATACGGAAACGCTCCGCAGGCACTTTCTCATCGAGCGCGTGTTCGCGCCGGACGAGGTGCTCCTGACGTATTCGCATCAGGACCGCATCATCGCGGGCGGCGCGATGCCGGTAAACCTTCCCCTTGAACTGACCGGCTCGAAGGAATTGGCGGCGGAGCATTTCCTCGAGCACAGGGAGCTTGGCGTCATCAACATCGGCGGGGACGGGCGCGTGATTCTGGACGGAAAGGATTATCCCGTCGCGCGGCACGAGGGCCTGTACGCGGGCATGGGTACGAAGCAGGTTGCTTTCCTTTCGCTCGACCCGTCGAATCCCGCGAAATTCTACATCAACTCCTGCCCCGCGCACCATAGTTACCCCAATAAAATCATCGGCATCCGCGACGCGGTCAACATCCCCACGGGCGACCCGGCAAACGTCAACAGGCGCGTCATCCACCAGTTCGTGCATCCGGCGGTGTGCGAAAGCTGCCAGCTCGCCATGGGTATGACGGTGCTTGAGGCGGGCAGCGTGTGGAACACGATGCCCTGCCACACCCACGAGCGCCGCATGGAGGTATACTTCTACTTCGATATGGGGCAGGACGACGCGGTATTCCACATCATGGGCAGGAAGGACGAAACGCGGCACATCGTCATGCGCAACGAACAGGCGGTGCTTTCGCCCAGCTGGTCGATCCATTCGGGCGTGGGCACGCGTAGCTATACCTTCATCTGGGGAATGTGCGGCGAGAACAAGACCTTTACGGATATGGACGACATCCCCATGAGCGAGCTGACCTGAGGCGCCGGGGCTTCGAAGAAGGACACGCGGAGGGCATGGCTTATGGCACACATCCGGCTGGCCGGGATCAACAAGGTGTACCCAAACGGCTTCCACGCCATACACGACTTCTCGATGGACATCGAGAAGGGCGAGTTCATCGTGTTCGTGGGTCCTTCCGGCTGCGGCAAGAGCACGATGCTCAGGATGATCGCGGGGCTGGAGGAGATCACCGGGGGCGGATTGTATATCGGCGGCGCGCTCGCCAACGAAAAATCCCCCCGCGCGCGCGGTGTGGCCATGGTGTTCCAGTCCTACGCGCTGTATCCCCACATGAGCGTGTACGAAAATCTCGCCTTCGGGCTCACGCTCAGGGGGCTCGACAG
Source organism: Clostridia bacterium (assembly GCA_035561055.1). Classification (GTDB taxonomy): domain Bacteria; phylum Bacillota; class Clostridia; order Christensenellales; family CAG-138; genus Phil1. The sequence goes on from DATMYG010000049.1 coordinate 1,829, forward strand.
GGACATCATCGAAAAGCGGGTCCATAAGACCGCGAAAATCCTCGGCCTGACGGATTACCTCGAGCGCAAGCCGCGCGAGCTTTCAGGCGGGCAGAGGCAGCGCGTGGCGGTCGGCCGGGCGATCATCCGGCACGTCGAGGTGTTCCTCATGGATGAACCGCTCTCCAACCTCGACGCAAAGCAGCGCGTGACCATGCGCGCGGAAATCATGCAGATCCACCGTCGCATCGGGGCGACGACCATCTACGTCACGCACGACCAGACCGAGGCGATGACGATGGCGGACAGGATCGTTGTTTTGAAGGACGGCGTGATCCAGCAGATCGGCACGCCGCGGGAATTGTACTTTACGCCCGCCAACCGTTTCGTCGCGGGCTTTATCGGGGAACCGCCCATGAATTTCCTGCCCTGCGCGGCCGAGAAGGGGCGCGTGCGCCTGACGGGCACGGCGCAGACAATCGACCTTGCGGAGGAATACTCCTGCGCCTGTGCGCGTCTCGGGGGCGGGGAGCTGGCACTGGGCTTCCGGCCGGAAAACGCGCTCGTGTGCGCCGAGAAGGACGCGAAGGGCTGCTGCGCGCTGGAGGGGCGGGTCGAGCTTACGGAAATGCTCGGCGACAATGTCAACGTCTACATGGACAACGGCGCGTGCAGGTTCATCCTCAGGATCCCGCCGTACGACGTCCCGCGGGCGGGCGAAACGCTCAGGTTCTACATCCCGAAAAAGGATCTGTTCCTGTTTGAGGCGGAAAGCGGCGCGGTCGTCGCGCGGGGCTAGAAACCGGCGTTCGCCTTAAGAAAGGCCGCCTGCTCCGCTGAAAGGCCACGGCACCAGGCGACCGGCGCGAGGGGACGCCCCGAGGGGTCCAGCACGCCGAAGCGCGCGGTGCGATCGCGCGAGGTTCCCTCCCACGGGTCGAACAGCGCGGGGGCGACGTGGCTTTCGAGCCGACAGCGGATGAAATCGGCCTTGCCGAAGTCGCGCCACGGGCGGGCGAGGAACACGGAGCCGTCGGATACGCCCTCGCCCGAGAACGCGCAGGCGAGGAACACGAACCCCACGCTCTGCTTGAGCGAATGGGCGGGCGCGGCGACATAGCCGCCGTCCCTCCCGTCGAAGAGGCTCACGAGACGGCAGCGGAGGAACAGCGCGTTCGCGCAGCCGAATATGAAATCCACGCTGCCCGCGATCTCGCAGTCCTCGTACCTTTGGCGGAGGGTTCCTTCGCGATAGCGCGCGGCATCCGGCAGAAAACCGCCGTAGCGCACGATGAGGTCGTCGGGAAGAGGCCCCGCGAAGAGCGTGTCCTGCGTGGAGGCAAAGCGGCAGTTGCGCGCGAGGAAACGGTCCCCGTACGCGTAGAGCGCGACACACTGGCCGTTTTTCGCCGGGTCTCCGGCCGTGTTCGCCACGGTGAGGTTTTCGAGGACGACATCGTCCGCGGTGACGCGCAGCGTGGCGGTGCGGAAGGTGTTGTACTGTAGCCCGTCGAGCGGATGGAAGGCGTTGGCGCAGTCGCTCCATTCGATACGCGTATGCTCGGGCGAAACGCCGACGATGCGCGTGCGCGGGCGGGCTACCTCAATTTTCTCGCGGTATACCGCGGATGAAAGCAAAAGCTTGGCCTCGCCCGTCGCGGGGAGCCCCGCGAGGGCTTCGTTGATGGAAGCGCCGGGGGGAACCGAAACGCGGAGCATGGAGTACCTCCCAATAAGCTTGATGCGCAAAGTGTATGACCGCCTGACGGAATCTGTCAAGCGGAGAAGGAGAGGCGGACGGTTATGCGGCGTTATCAAACCATCGATCTGACCCTGCTCGCGCTGATTGTGTGCGGCCTGGAGGCGGCGGCGCACGCCGCGCTCGGCTTTTTTCCCACGGAAGCGTTCGCGTTTTCCGTGGTGCTGCCGGTCTGCCTGATCGTTATGATGCGCTGGGGCGCGTGGGGGCTTTTGCACGCCGCGCTGGGGGGGCTCGTTTACAGCCTAATCAACGGGGGCGGCTTCGAGGCGGCGCTTGTATACGGGCTGGGAAGCCTGGCGGTCGCCGGGAACCTTCTGTGGTTCCGCCTCGCCTCGAAACGCCGCGTGCGCGACAGCGCGGGGCTGAGTGCGGCATTCGCCGCGACAGGCTACCTTTTCATGGCGACGGGGCGCGCGCTCATGGCGGCGCTCGTGACCGGGACCGCATTTTTCGGCTGCTGGGTACGGCTGATGTCCATCGAGGCGCTCAGCGGCGCAATGGCGGTCGTCGTATTGCTCGTCGCACGGCGCAGAGATAAAAACGGAAGCGTCTTCGAGGACCAGCGCGAATACCTCGCGAGGCTTGCCGCCGGGGAGGATACAACATGCGCATGAAGGAAAAAAGCGCGCCTGCGGAGCCGCTGAGCCTGCCGGATGAGCTTGAGAAGCATTACTGGCGCGACATCGGGCGCCGCGTTCTCAAGGACTGGCGGCTGTACGCGATGCTGCTGCCGCTCATTCTGGTGTTCCTCTTCTGGCGCTACTTCCCGCTCTACGAGCTGGTGACGGCCTTCAAGACCTCCGATACCACGGTGCCGGTGCTCGAACGCAATTTCGTGGGTTTCTCGCATTTCTCAAATCTGATGTTCGGCGCGGACTCGGCGGGCTTCTGGCGGGCGTTTCGCAATACGTTCCTGCTGAGCTTTTACGGGTTGCTCTTCGGCTTCCCCGTGCCCATCATCCTCGCACTGTTCTTTTCGGAGGTCAAATCCAACGGATACCGCAGCGTGCTTCAGGTGAGCACTTACCTGCCGCGCTTCGTGTCCACGGTGGTCATTACGACGCTGGTCACCATGCTCCTCGCGGGCGGCAGTGCGTTTTCCCAGCCCGGAATCCTGGCGCAGGCGTTGGTCAAAATCGGCTGGATTCCGGATGCGGACGCGGTCAAAGGCCTGCTCTATATCCCCAAGTATTTCCGCGCGATCTATCTCGTTTCCGGCGTATGGGAAACGGCGGGATACGGCAGCATCGTCTTCTTCGCGGCGGTCATCGGCATATCGCCCACCAGCTACGAGGCCGCGCGCATCGACGGCGCGACCAAGCTGCAGCAGATCAAGCATGTGGTTCTGCCGGGCATCCTCTCCACCATCACGATCATGCTGATCCTGCGCATCGGGGAGCTTCTGACCATCGGTTACGAAAAGGTGCTCCTGTTGTACAACTCCTACACCTACAGCACGGCGGACGTCGTATCCACATACGTATTCCAGCGCGCGGGCATCCAGTCCGGCGCGACGACAAACCAATCCCTCGCCTCCGCGGCGGACCTCATCAACGCCGTGGTGTCGATGCTGCTGGTGATGGGCGCGAACCTCATCAGCCGCAAGGCTTCCGACACATCGCTTTATTGAGGAAGGAGGCAGGCATGAAACGGCTCGACATCACAGAAATCGTCTTCAAGGTGTTCGCGTACACGTTTCTGAGCGTGTTTGCGCTCTTCTGCCTCTACCCGTTCGTGTACGCGGTTTCGGCGGCGCTCTCGGGGCGCGTGGCATATTACTCGGGCCAGGTGATCATCTTCCCGGTGGACGTCCAGTTCGACGCGTTCCGGGATATCATCTTCACCAAGCGCTTCTGGATCAGCTACGCCAACACGATGTTCATCACGCTCTATGGCACGATCTGGACGCTGGGCACGTCGGTCCTGGGCGCGTACGCGCTCTCGAAGAAGCGGCTGGTATTCAGAAGGGGACTCAACTTCTTCCTCGTCTTTACGATGTGGTTCGCGGCGGGCCTCGTGCCGCAGTTCCTCAATTACAGGGCCACGCAGGACGTGTTCGCCGGCATGGGCGTCACGGATGACAAATGGCTCGTCGTCATCGCCATGGGCATGGCCGCGTTCAATGTGGTATTGCTTCGCAACGCGTTCGAGAGCGTGCCCGGGGAAATCGAGGAGGCCGCCATCGTGGACGGGGCCAAGGAGCTACAGCTTTTGACGAAGGTATATATCCCTATGTCCAAATCCACGATAGCGACCGTGGGGCTATTCTTCGGCATCAGCAGGTGGAACGGCTATTTCTGGGCGCGCATGATGATCCGCAACCGCAACGAATGGCCGCTGCAGGTGTTCATCCGCGAGCAGCTCGAGCAGATACTCGCCCTCGAGTACGAGCCCGCCACGACATACGCGCCGAACAGCCTCGTATACGCGATGATCGTGTGCGCGATCATCCCCATCATCATCATTTATCCCTACATTCAGAAGTATTTTGCCACCGGCGCAAACGTCGGCGGCGTGAAGGAATAGGACATCGTTCAACGACCTGCGCATATTAAGAAGGAGGAAAAAACCATGAAGCGCGCATTGTACCTGTTGCTGGCCATCGCCATGGTGCTCTCGTGCATCGGCGGATGCGTCAAGGTGGACGAAACAATCACGCCCAGTCCCGAACCTCAGGCGACGGCAACGCCCGCTCCCGTCGTGACCGAGGAACCGAAGCCGGACATCTACGACACGACGGAGAGCGTCGAGCTCAGACTGTCCGTATTCTACCAGAGCGGCATCGGCATGAAGTATACGGTGGGCGAAGGCTCCGGCACGCCGCAGGCCGAATACGCGGCGGCGGACGGAAAGATCTACCGCGAGGGCGATTGGAAGCCCGTGTGGGCCGAGCTGCAGAACCGCCTGAACTTCACCATCAACGACGTCACCCCGACGGACGCCAGGACCGTGCAGGCCGCGTTTGACACGTGGGAAGCGCAGGGCTTCGCGGGCGTGGACGTCATGGTCGGCGGCGTGGTGGATATCAACCAGGCCAGCGTCCAGAACGGCACCTTCCTCGCGCTCGACCAGTATTTCGATCTGATGCCCAACTTCTCGAAGTTCCTCGAGGAGAACCAGATCGTGAAGACCACCATTACCGCGGGCGACGGGCATGTCTACTTCGCGCCATATTTCGACGGGTACGACGACATCGAGCGCATGCTGATGCTTCGCGTGGACTGGGTGCAGAAGCTCCTCGACGACGATGCGGCCGTCTACGACACCGACCGCGTCGTCGATACCTACTATACGCCCTATATGCCCGCGACGCTTGACACCACCGTGCAGGCGGTCAAGGCGGACGGTTCGGGCACACAGGAAATCCATGTCAAATACGACAAGAACATCATCACCATCCAGAACGAGCTGGCCGTCAAGGACGGCGCGAATCTCGTGCAGGCTTTGAAGAACTATATCGACACGACCTACGCCGGCGTGTATGCCAAGCGCTCCGACCTGTTCTGCGGCCAGGATGCCGCCTACAACGCGGATGAACTCGTCGCCCTTATGCGCTGCGTGCTCGCCAACACCCAGCTTCTGACCGGGCAGAGCGAATACGACGCCGTGCCGTTCTATCCGCGCGGCTATCAGGCCGGCCGCGTGCAGCAGGTGTTCTCCCTGATGGAGATATGGGGCGTGCGCGGCGAGGAAGCGCGCTCCAACTACTTCTATGTGGACGCCGAGGGCAACCTGAAGGACGCGCGCTTTGACGACGCCACCGTCGAGGGCATCGAGCGGCTCAACATGCTCTACAAGGAGGGCCTGATCCTCAAGGATTTCGACAAGGACGAAGCCACCGCCGGTTTGGACGGCAGCGATCATCGCGCCCGCCTGAACAACGCGAACCTCGGCTTTATGACCTACGACTACAACCAGACGACCACGGTCTTCAACGACACCGTCAGCGTCGAGGGCTACAACCTCACGCCGGTTCTCCCGCCGGTAGCGGACTGGGACGGCAACGGTAATTACTATCAGTTCACGGCCTCCTGGCGCTCGGTCAAGACCGACGGCTGGGCGATCCTCGCGAACCTTGCGGAGGATGAGGCGAAGCTGTACCGTGCGCTGGCGCTGTTCGATTACCAGTATTCCCAGGAGGGCAACCGCCTGATGAGCTACGGCCCAGAGGCGTGGATCGACGGCGAGATCGAGTACAACGGCAAGATGGTGCCCAAGCTTTCCGCCGCGGCGCTCACCGAGCTCAAGGATCTTGCCAAGGGCAACTACACGAACTATTACAGGAAGTGGCTCGGCGCGACGCTGCCCATCGGCTATGTCAAGGAGCAGGGCATGGAGTATCAAACCGTCGCCGACAAGGGCAAGGTCGGGCTCGAGTACATTCTCCGCGCGTGCGAACTGGGCACGATGAAGCATCTCGAGCCGTCTCTGGCAGAGGGCGAACCGCTGACCCTGACTATGGTGCCCACGACGTTCGCTTTGACCGCGGAGGAGGAGCAGCTTATCGCCGATAACTGCGCCGACCTGATCGTGGCCTTCCGCAACGGCAACAACGACACCGACCGCATTATCTTCACCGATTACGTGATCTACGGTTTCGGCGGAACGGATGCGAACGGCAACGCGCTCTATTCCAAGGACGGTCTCGTCAGCTACCTGTACAACGACCTCAACGGCAAGATCTTCTATGCGTGCTATCTGGCCGCATACGCGCGCATGATCCAGTAACCCTTTCTGTCCGTATCCGCTGCGGAGGGGCGGGCGCCGCTCCTCCGCATACCGACGCTTCACGAAACGAGGTGCCGCATGCAGCAACAACAACTCCTTTATCAGCGCATCGTCATCTTCGCCGCGCTGGTGCTCACGTGCATGGTTTTTGCGCTGTCGCTTGGCTTTTCCACGGACCTGTACAGCCTGAACTATCATGCGGATCCGAGCAGCAGCCTGCTCTATGTCAAGGGTGCGGAGCTCTATTATCAGGTGCAGCCCTTCAACAAGGCGTTTCTCAGGGATGCGGCGATCCAACTGGTCCTGTGCGTGCTCCTGTTCGTGTTCCTGTCGCACAAGAGACGCCTGTATTACCTGTCCAACTATCTTACTTCGCTCCTGTTCTGCGGCTTCGCGGGCTATCAGGCGGCGACGCTGCTTGTCAACGCGCAGTACATCAGGGCGAAGTATCTTCAGATTGACTTCGAACGCATGCGGGAGATCACCGAGATGCTCAACATGCGCTACACCGAGTCCACCTTCATGCTGGACGCGGCCATCGCGCTCAGTTACGCCCTCTTCGGCCTGATCGCCTGCCTCATGATAAACCTCGTCTGGAAAAGCGTCTGGATGCGAAGGGAAAGAAGGGAGGCGCGTACATGATGAGGCGCAATCCCGCGCGCATGAAATACCAGAAGGATAAGCGCTCCTCCGCCCTGTGCGTACTGGCGATCGCTTTCAATATTTACTATTTCGTCGCCGTCTTTCGCAGCGACGCCATCGCCCCCGACCTCGTTCTGGGGGCTGATGTGATCGTCAACATCGTGTTCATGATGGTGGCGTTCCTCGCGGGCGAAAAGCTCAAAGCATACGAACCTCGCTGGGGATGGGCGGTCTTGGCGATGGGCATCGCGGAAATCGCGCGCGTACTGGTCGTGCCGGCGCATTACCGTGCCCTCGGGGTGATGAGCGACGCGCTCTACTACCAGGCGGCGGGCGCGCTGGCGCTCGCGGGGCTGTCGCTGATGGCGGCGGGCGTCAACGCGCTCGTCAACAGGCGGCTGCTAGACCGGGCGGCGCGGACGGAGGGTTGAACCATGGCGAAGATGAGCCTGAATCAGCTCAACAAGGTCTACGACAACGGCGTGCAAGCGGTGTTCGACCTCGATTTGGACGTGGCGGACGGCGAGTTCATCGTGCTGGTCGGCCCCTCCGGCTGCGGGAAGAGCACGACGCTTCGCATGATCGCGGGCCTGGAGGAGGTCACGGCTGGCAGGCTCGTGATCGACGGGCGGGATGTGACCGACCTCGCCGCCAAGGACAGGGACATCGCAATGGTGTTCCAAACCTACGCGCTCTACGCGCACATGACCGTATACGAGAACCTCGGGTTCTCGCTGATGCTCAGGAACGTAGACCCCGACGCCATCCACGAGAAGGTCATGGCCGCGGCGGAGATCCTTGGCCTTACGGATCAGCTCAACAAGAAGCCCAAGCAGCTCTCCGGCGGCCAGCGCCAGCGGGTGGCGGTGGGCCGCGCGATCGTGCGCGACCCCAAGGTATTTCTGTTCGACGAGCCTCTGAGTAACCTCGACGCGAAGCTTCGCGGATCGATGCGGCGCGAGCTTAAGCTTTTGCACCAGCGGCTGAAAACCACCATCGTTTACGTCACGCACGACCAGATCGAAGCGCTCACGCTCGCGGACCGCATCGTCGTCATGGATGGCGGACGCGTGCAGCAGATCGGCACCCCCATCGAGCTCTACGACCACCCGGCCAACCTGTT